>DASTJG010000045.1:0-3612 GCA_035716785.1 Anaerolineales bacterium | reverse complement strand
CAGAAACTTGCCGTACAGTCCGGCTACTGGCCGCTGTACCGCTACGACCCACGCCTCACTGAACAGGGAAAGAATCCGTTGATCATGGAGTCCAAGGAACCGAGCATTCCGCTCTCGCAGTATGCCTACAACGAGACGCGCTACAAGATGCTCATTCAAATGGATGAAGCCCGCGCCGAAAAACTAATGGTGGAAGCCCAGCACGATGCCAAGTCGCGCTGGACGCTGTACCAGCAGATGGCTGCCATGCATTACGGAAATGGCAACGGAAAAAAAGAAGAATAGCCACACATACAGACAACGTCCCGCAGGTATAATACCTGCGGGACGTTTCTTATGTACCAAACGATAAGAAAGGGATAAATTATGCCGGATCTTTCAACAACATACCTTGGTTTAAGTTTGAAGAACCCGCTTGTAGCCTCCGCCTCTCCCCTCTCCAAGAATATCGAGCGGGCGCGCAAACTTGAAGAAGCGGGCATTTCAGCCATCGTGATGTATTCACTCTTCGAAGAACAGATCACCCACGAAAGCCTGGAATTCGATCATTATCTGGAGCGCGGCAGCGATGCATTCCCTGAGGCTTCCTCACATCTGCCCGATGGTGGTTTGTACGACGTCAGCCCAAAGAATTACTTGAACCAGGTGTCCGGGCTGAAAGAAGCTCTCAGCATTCCGGTCATTGGAAGTCTGAACGGTGTTTCCAAAGGCGGCTGGACGGATTATGCCTGTCAAATCCAGGACGCCGGCGCCGATGCCCTGGAACTGAACATGTATTATCTGGCTGCCAATCCAGATGTATCCTCCGGCGATATCGAAAATATGCAGGTGGATTTGGTCGCGGAAGTTAAATCTGCCATCAATATTCCTCTGGCTGTGAAGATCAGCCCATTTGTCACATCGGTGGCGAATTTTGCGAAACGGCTTGTCGAAGCTGGTGCAGACGGGCTGGTCTTATTCAACCGCTTTTACCAGCCCGATCTTGATCTGGAACAGCTGGAAGTCGTTCACACCCTGGATCTGAGCACTTCCGCCGACCTGCGGCTGCCTCTGCGCTGGATTTCCATTCTCCATGGAAAAGTTGATGCAGACCTTGCGTTGACGAGCGGGATTCACACGTCTTTAGATGTGTTAAAGGCAATGATGGCAGGAGCGAAGGTCGCGATGACCGCTTCCGAATTGCTCTCGCATGATCCTGTGCGGCGTGTCCCTGAAATTCTGGGCCAGGTGCAAGCCTGGATGGAAGAGCATGAGTATGCGTCCATCAAGCAAATGCAGGGGAGCATGAGCCAAGAATCGGTGAAGGACCCGGCGGCCTTTGAAAGAGCAAACTACATGAAGGTGCTTAATTCTTTCCGCGAACTTCCGTAAACTAGGCTTCTTCCACATTCCGAATAACAGGGACAAACACACCGGTCATCGCTGCAATAGCGATGACCGCTCCCATTAAGCTGAAGAGCAGTCCCATACCGCGACCGGCTCCCGTCCCGACGATCAGTCCGATTGCCCCGAAGAATCCCTGTGGAGACCACATCAGCGGCTCGAACACGCGGTCAGCCAGGGGACCTGCCAGCAGATAAGCCATCGGCATGATGGAACGGCTCACCATTTGCCGGATCGCGAACGCTCTGCCCTGCATTTCCTGCGGGATTTTTACCTGCCAGATCGCCTGATTGGAGGCTTCCGAGAACGGGATGGTGAAATGAGCCACTATGGCTCCAAGAGCCACCAACCAGGCTTCGGGGCGCAGACCAATCAGGATGATTCCCAACCCTTTGATCGTTTCGGAGACCAGCACGCCCCGGATACGGTGCCTGGGACCACCCCAGGCACTCATGATCAGGCTTCCCACGAACATCCCGCCGCCCGCGATGGAAATGATCAGCCCGATATTTTCCGCGGTGGTGATATGCAGCAGCATCGGCACAAGGATGGAATTGATAATGCCACTGGCGAAGTTTGCAATGGCAAGATAAGCCAGTAATCCCAGCAGACCGGGCCGCGCAACGACGTACCTCCAACCCAAACGCGTTTCCCGAAGCAAATCGCGTACATTCCATTGGGTATCTCGCACTGACGAGACGGGTTTCGCCTGAACAGATAGTTTGATCAGCAAGAGAGTCACAACCGCAAACAGGAAGGTGCCGAAATCGATCAGGAACACCCCAGACAGGTTGATCTGCACGATCAGCATGCCAGCCAGAAGCGGGGCGAACAAATCCGAGACTGCCATGCCCATCTGCACCATCCCGGAGGCGCGCCCGAGTTGGTCAGTTGGAACAAGCCGGGAGATGAGGGCGGTATAGGCAGGCTGTTGAAACGTGGCAAAACCGGCATTTATCGCCACAATGACATAAATCTGCCAGAGCTCAAGCCTGCCAGTGTAGAACAGTCCGGCAATGATCAATGTGGTCAGTGCAGATGCAGCGTCGCTCGCCAGCATCACAACGCGGTAGTTCCAGCGATCCACCAGGGCACCTGAAATTGGCGATAGGAGCAAAGTAACCATTACCGTGAAAAGAGCAACCAGGGCATAACTGGTGACCTCTCCTGTAATTTGATAAACCCAGATACCAAGCGCAAAGCTTGTCAAGCCCGAGCCTAATAGAGAAATGGTCTGGCCGAACCAGAGCAAGCCAAACGTTGAAAAACCGGTTCTTACAGGTTGAGCAGAGACTTGATTTTCCATGAGCGAGTTTCCTTTAGGGCAAAAATAAAAGAGACACCTTTCGGTGTCTCTCGGTTTTACAAACTGATCGAGGTGAAGTTATATGGCTATTCTTGGACGGGTGCGGGAGCGCTCTTGCGCTGCCGGAAGGTAATACGAGCGCGCGTTAGATCGTACGGCGACATTTCCATTGCCACACGGTCACCCAGCAAAATACGGATATAGTGCTTGCGCATCTTGCCTGACAAGTATGCCAACACGACGTGGCCATTATCCAGCTTCACACGGAACTGAGTACCCGGCAAGGCTTCCACAACCACGCCTTCCGCTCGAATTTTATCTTCTTCCTTAGCCATATACACCTCTTGACTTATTCAGTCTCTCTCGTAAACGTTCGCCGCTTGATGCGACGAATTGCCTTCTTCTTTTCCATGCGGCGCTGCTCGCTCTTGGAGACGAACCAGCGTTTGCGGCGCACAGTACTCAAGACGCCACTCTTGACGACTTTCTTGCGAAAGCGCTTGAGCAGAGAATCCTGGGACTCGCCATTGCGTAAATTTACAGATGCCAAAGCCAGTCACCTCCTTTCCGCATGGAAAGTGCCGAGAAAAAAAATCGGCCGATGTGCAGACTCGGCCGAGGGGAGGGATAATTCCAAAAAAGAAACGCCAAAATGATCAATGGATCAAACCGTACGCTTCACACTCCTCTTTTGTAAAATCAGGGCATGTCTATGCCCAAACCGAACCTGCAATAAAGATTATACACGATTCACACACAGATGAAAAGCCTGTGAGAAAAAATTAAAAGAAAAGCCCCTTGGCAATGACCTACTCTCCCGGGAGGTCGCCCTCCAAGTACCATCGGCGCTGACAGGCTTAACTACCGGGTTCGGGATGTTACCGGGTGTACCCCTGTCGCTCCAATCACCAAGGGACTAATTC
>DASTJG010000044.1:0-7801 GCA_035716785.1 Anaerolineales bacterium | reverse complement strand
CATCCGCGTGTTGTTTGGCGAATGTACAGGCACGTTATTGGTGGAAGTGCGCAAACAGGACAAGGAAAAATTCCTGGCGTTGTTCGAGGGCCTTCCGCTGGGGCGGATCGGCACCGTGACCGAAGAGAAAAATTTGTCTGCGGTCCTCCACGGCGCCTCTGTGCTCGATATCCCTCTTTCTGATCTGATCACTTCATGGAATGGGACACTATGAAACCAAAAGCATTGGTTCTTCAGGCTCATGGAACAAACCGCGACATCGACGTGATGGATGCACTGAAGCTGGCCGGCGCGGACCCGGTCGGTGTGCCGCTCAATGAACTGCGAACTCACAAAGCGCTCTTTCGCGAGTTTCAACTGCTCATCGTCCCTGGCGGCTTTTCCTACGCCGACGCGCTCGGCGCGGGGAAATTACTCGCCCTCGACCTCGCCTCCTACTTCGAGGATCAGATCAGAACCTTCGTGGACTCAGGTAAGCCCGTGATCGGAATTTGCAATGGGTTCCAGGCGTTGGTTAAATCGGGCATCCTGCCGTTTGGAAATGAGGAAAACGAAGAAGAAAGAGGCAGGAGCGGAGCAACCTTGACGTTCAATGCTCAGGGTCATTTCGAGTGCCGCTGGGTGACGTTGAGACCCGTCTCGCAACGATGCATCTGGACCAAGGGATTGGATGAATTGATCACCTGCCCGGTCGCGCATGGCGAGGGCAACTTCCAGACATCTGGAGATTTTCCTCTGGCTGCTTTTGTTACGCAGGAACAAATTGCTCTCGGCTATACCTGTGCAGATGGTACACCCGCCAATGGATGCTATCCCGCCAACCCGAATGGTTCCGTTCTCGATATCGCCGGCATCTGCAACCCGCAAGGGAACGTACTGGGGCTGATGCCGCACCCGGAAAATCATATCCATGCCTGGCAACACCCACAATCTACGCGCGGCGAAAGGGGCAAAAGCGGTTTGAAGCTATTTGAGAACGGTGTGAAATACGCGAAACAAATTTGCTGATTTGGTGATTTGCAGAAGGAGTATGCATGATCTCAGAAAAAGATTTGTTACAACTGATCCCCCAGGCGCTCGATCAAACAGACCTGCCGCTACCAGGAAAACAATCCGGCAAGGTCCGCGACTGGTACGACCTGCCGGATGGCAAACGTCTGCTCGTCACAACAGATCGTCTGTCCGCATTCGACCGCATCCTGGCGCGCGTGCCGTATAAGGGTCAGGTGCTGAATCAACTCTCCGCGTGGTGGTTCGAACAGACCAAAGGCATTATTCCCAATCATCTTACTTCCATCCCTGATCCCAACGCGGCGGTTGTACATCGAGTGAAACCCATGGAGGTGGAAGTCATCGTACGCGGCTACATTACGGGCGTCACCACCACGGCGTTGTGGTATCGCTATTCACTGGGCGAGCGCGACATCTACGGCTATACCTTCCCGGAAGGATTGAAAAAGAACGAAAAGCTCCCTGAACCGATCATCACCCCCACGACCAAAGGCGGCGCGACGGGACACGATGAACGTCTGACCTGCGCCGAGGTAGTGGAGAAGGGACTGCTCGATGCGAAGACCTGGGACCAGGTGCAAGCCGCAGCATTGGCGGTCTTCAAGTGTGGGCAGGAAGCCGCGCAAAAAGCAGGTCTGATCCTGGTAGATACCAAATACGAGTTCGGTCTAACTGACGATGGCTCGGTCATGTTGATCGACGAAGTGCACACACCTGACTCCTCCCGCTTCTGGCAGGCAGAAACCTACGAGGAGCGTTTTGCCGGCGGCCTCGAGCCGGAGAATTTCGATAAGGAATTCGTGCGCATCGCCTATGCCGAGAAAGGTTATCGCGGCGATGGCGAGATACCTGCTATGCCCAATGACCTGTGGGCGTCAGCCAGCACACGTTACATCACCATTTACGAGATGCTGACCGGCGAAGAGTTCAAGGCCGGAACCTATCCGGTGGAACCACGCCTGGAGGAAAATTTGAAGAAGCTGGGAGTCATTGTGAAATGACCCAACCTCTCGTCGTCATCCTGATGGGCTCCAAGGCAGACCTGGAGCATTGCACCAAAATCTCAAATGCCTGCAAAGGATTCGGATTGGAGACAGTTTTGCGCATCGGCTCGGCACACAAGACTGCTGAGCATACGCTGGACATCCTGCGCGAGTATGAAGCGGACCCGCGCCCGAAGGTCTACATCACCGTGGCGGGACGCAGCAATGCCCTGAGCGGCTTCACCGATGGAGCGGTCAGCGCCCCTGTCATCGCCTGCCCGCCCGCTTCGGAGTCGTTCGGTGGCGCGGACGTGTATTCGTCGCTGCGCATGCCTTCGGGGATCGCGCCCGCGCTCGTGCTGGAGCCTGTCAACGCGGCGCTGCTGGCGGCGAAGATCCTGGGGTTGGTAGATGAGAATGTACGGGAGCAGGTCAAGGCAAGCCAAAGTGGGGCCATGGAAAAAATTATCGCGGACGATGCCAGTGTTCAGTGAGCACCGTCATTGCGAGCCGCGCAGCGGCGAAGCAATCTCATGTGATGTTCTTTGTGTGCAAACCGTAAGTGAGATTGCTTCTCGAAGACTCGCAATGACAGAAATCAGTCAGAAGGAAGAATGATGTTTGATTTGGAAAATGATCATCCCCACGAAGAATGTGGTGTGATCGGGGTCTTTGCCCCGAACGAAGATGTGGCGCGTATGGCGTTCTTCGGTCTGTTCGCGCTTCAGCACCGCGGACAGGAAGCCGCGGGAATCGCCGTCGCCGATGGACACACGATGTCCATTTACAAGAATGTGGGGTTGATCTCGCAGGTCTTTGGTCCGCACACGCTGGACGGGCTGAAGGGACATTACGCCATCGGGCACACGCGCTACTCGACAACCGGCTCGCCATCCATTCGGAACGCGCAGCCGTTCATGATCGAGACGCTGCACGGTCCGCTGGCGCTTGGGCACAACGGTAACCTGGTGAACTCGGGTGAGCTGCGTCAGCGTCTGCTTGAGGATGGTGTTGGCTTCTCCTCCACATCAGACACCGAAGTGATGACGATGATGCTGGCGCGCGCCAAGGGCGCCACCTGGAGCGAACGCATCCAATCCTGCATGAGGGAATGGGTCGGCGCCTATTCGCTGGTGATCATGACGCGCGATTGTGTGTACGCGGCGCGCGACCCGTGGGGCTTCCGTCCGCTGTGTATCGGACCGCTGCCGAGCGGCGGCTACGCGGTCGCCTCCGAGACTGGCGCACTGCACACACTGGGTTGCGAAGCGATCCGGGAGATCAAGGCCGGCGAGATTGTGACCTTATCAGATAACGCGCTGGTGGTGCATCAGGCGCTTCCGCCGCGCGAGCCGCTGGCACGTTGTGTCTTTGAGTTGATCTACTTTGCACGTCCCGATCATGTGTGGGATAAGCAAAGCGTCCATCATGTGCGCCAGCGGCTGGGCGAGGAACTGGCGCGTGAAATGAATATCGACGCAGACGTGGTGATCCCTGTGCCGGATTCATCGATCCCCGCCTCGATTGGGTTTTCGCGCATCAGCGGGATTCCCTACAACGATGGCTTCGTCAAAAACAGATATGTAGGCCGCACGTTTATCGAGCCGACCGACTCACTGCGCAAGCGCGGCGTGGGGATGAAGTTCAACGTGATCAACGAGAATGTACTTGGTAAGCGCGTCATCATGATCGACGACAGCATCGTGCGCGGTAACACCACGGGTCCGCTGGTCAAGTTGATGCGCAATGCCGGGGCAAAGGAAGTACACGTCGCGATCACCTGCCCGCCGATCAAGCATCCCTGTTTCATGGGAGTCGATATGGGCAGCCACGAAACTCTGATCGCCTACAAACGCAGCGTGGACGAGATCCGCAAAATTGTCGATGCCGATTCACTGACCTATCTTTCAGTGGAAGGTATGATGAGCGCGGTGGATCGCAGCGAGGGGTATTGTCAGGCGTGCTTTACAGGGATGTATCCGATCCCTGTCAACGTGGATACCGTCAAGACAGGTTTTGAAAAAAGTTTAAGGCAGGAAGTCGCATGAACGTTCTCATCATCGGTTCGGGCGGGCGTGAACATGCCATGGCCTGGAAGGTCGCTCAATCGCCCCGGTTATCCAAGCTCTACATCGCGCCGGGCAACGCGGGCACAACCTCCTGCGGCGAAAATGTCGCGTTGGATCTGGATGACCATCCCGCGCTGGCCCGCTTCTGCAAAGAGAAACAGATCGCCCTCGTGCTGGTGGGGCCGGAAGTGCCACTCGCGGCGGGGATCGCGGACGCGCTCGTGGCAGGCGGGGTCCGCTGCTTCGGACCGAAGCAGGCCGCGGCGCAGATCGAAGCGTCGAAAGTCTTCTCGAAGGATTTTATGGCGCGGCATCAAATCCCCACTGCGCGCTACGCCTCATTCACCCAACTTGAGCAGGCAACAACCTATCTTGAAACACTGGACTATCCGGTCGTCATCAAAGCCTCGGGGCTGGCAGCCGGCAAAGGCGTGATCCTGCCCGCGACGCCGGACGAAGCTCGAATGGTCCTCCGCTCCATCCTCATCGACAAAACGTTTGGCGCGGCGGGGAATGAAGTTGTCATCGAGGAACGCCTGACGGGACAGGAAGTTTCTCTCATGGCCTTCACCGACGGCGAGACAGTTGTGCCGATGCTCCCGGCTCAGGATCACAAGCGTGTACTCGACGGCGATTGCGGACCGAACACCGGTGGGATGGGAGCCTATGCCCCAGCGCCAATCTTCACCACAGATATGCTGAACGAAGCTATGGAGAAGGTTTTGGAACCGGCCGTGCGCGGACTGCGCGAGGAAGGGACGCCGTTCGTTGGCGTTCTGTATGCGGGCCTGATCCTGACCTCGAGCGGGCTGCGCACTTTGGAGTTCAACTGCCGCTTCGGCGACCCCGAAACGCAAGCCGTGCTCCCGCTGCTCGAAACGGACCTGCTCGATATCGCCGAAGCTTGCGTGAACGGCACGCTGAAAGATGTAGAGGTGCGCTGGAAAAAAGGCGCGGCGGTCTGTGTGGTGCTGGCAAGCAAAGGCTATCCCGAAAAGGCAGAGACGGGCAAAGTTGTGACGTTTGGGAAGTTGCCTGAGAACATGATTTGCTTCCATGCCGGGACGAAGCTCGAGGGCAAGGAGGTTATCACCTCCGGCGGGCGCGTCTTCGGGCTGACCGCCTGGGCGGATGCGCTCGAGACCGCAGTGAAGCAAGCCTACATCGACATCAACAAAGTTTCCTTCGAGGGCATGCAGTATCGCCGTGACATCGCCCAGCGCGCGCTGAAGCGAACCTCCTACGCCGACTCGGGCGTGTCCATCGACGCGGGCAACCGCGCCGTGTCCTTGATGAAAGAGGCGGTCAAATCCACGCACAGCCCTGCGGTGCTGGGCAGCATCGGCTCCTTCGGCGGACTCTACGATGCCTCCGCTTTGAAGGAAATGAAATCGCCCGTGCTGGTGGCTTCCACGGATGGAGTCGGGACAAAGGTCAAGCTGGCTGCCTCGGTTGGACGTTATCGCGTTGTCGGGCACGATATCGTCAATCACTGCATCAATGACATTCTCGTCCAGGGCGCGCGTCCGCTTTTCTTCATGGACTACTTTGCCACCTCCCGGCTCGAACCTGAACAAACTGCGGAGGTCGTAACGGGCATGGCAGAGGCATGCAAAGAGGCGGGCATGGCATTACTCGGCGGCGAAACGGCCGAGATGCCTGGCGTCTATCTGCCGAGTGAGTTCGATGTAGCTGGCACGATTGTCGGCGTGCTCGAACGCGAGGACGTCTTGCCGCGCAGGAATCTCCAGGCAGGTGACGTGCTGATCGGCCTGCCGTCCAGCGGTCCGCACACCAACGGCTACTCGCTTCTGCGCAAACTCTTTGCAGATACCCCGCTCGATACGGTCTTCCCTGAACTTGGCTGTTCGTTAGCGGATGCCTTACTTGCTCCACACCGTTCCTACTTATCTACTCTCTACTCTCTCCTCCCTCATGTCAAAGCCCTTGCCCATCTCACGGGCGGAGGCTTCATCGAGAACATTCCGCGCGTGCTGCCCGAGGATCTCAATGCGGAGATCGAGCTTGGTTCCTGGCCGGTCCCACAGTTATGGAATGTTGTGCAGCGCAAGGGAAATATTACCGTGGAGGAGATGTACCGCGTCTTCAACATGGGCATCGGCATGGTCGCGATTGTCGCGAAGGCGGATGCCACGGAGATCCAGGAACGCATCCCTCTGCGGACGTTCATTATCGGTCAACTGACCAAAGGCGAGCGCAAGACTGTGCTCGTGTAACAACCATTTCTCTCACCGCGAAGCACGCAAAGCGCGCGAAGATTAAAAAAAATCCTTTGTGTACCTTCGTGTCCTTCGTGGTGAAAAAAGGAATTCTCTTATGCCATCATCCCTGCCTCTTCGTTACGGAACCAACCCTCAACAGGCGCCGGCGCGCGTCTACATGAAGAATGACGCCGAGCTGCCCATCACGGTCCTGGGCGGCTCGCCCGGCTACATCAATCTGCTCGACGCGTTGAATGCCTGGCAGCTCGTGCGCGAACTCAAAGCCGCGTTGAATCTTCCCGCGGCGGCTTCGTTCAAGCATGTCAGTCCGGCGGGTGCAGCAGTTGCTGTGCCGCTGTCGGATAAGCTTAAGAAAATCTACTTCGTGGACGACCTCGAGCTCTCGCCGCTTGCCACTGCCTACGCGCGGGCGCGCGGCGCAGATCGCCTGTGTTCCTTTGGCGATTTCATCGCTCTTTCAGACGTAGTCGATGTGTCCACGGCCAAACTGATCGCGCGCGAAGTCTCCGATGGCATGATCGCGCCCGGATATGAACCCGCCGCGCTCGAGATCCTCAGGAACAAAAAGCAGGGCAAGTATGCTGTCGTACAGATCGATCCCGCCTATGAACCACCCGTTTCTGAAACCCGCGAAGTCTTTGGCGTGACCTTCGAGCAGCGTCACCACGATCGTCTCGTCACGCCAGCCGACTTCACCAACATTGTCACAGAGTGCCGGGACCTGCCGCCTGAAGCCATCCGCGACCTGACCTTGGCCTGGATTACGCTCAAGTACACACAGTCCAACTCGGTCTGTTTTGTGGCGGATGGACAAACCATCGGCGTGGGCGCGGGGCAGCAATCGCGCGTCCACTGCGTGCGCCTCGCCGGCCAGAAAGCGGACCTGTGGTTCCTGCGCCAGCATCCCTCTGTTCTGGCGCTGCCGTTCAAGACTGGTGTCAAGCGCCCCGAGCGCGACAACTTCATCGACCAGTTCCTGCGCGAAGATGTAACGCCCAATGAGAAAGCCGATTGGGGGAACCTCTTCGATCAGATTCCCCGCCAGCTGACCCCGGACGAAAAGCGTGAGTGGCTCTCGAAGCTGGATTCCGTGTCCGTGGGTTCGGATGCCTTCTTCCCCTTCCGCGACAGTATCGACCGGGCGGCGGCCAGCGGAGCGCGATATATCGTCGAGCCAGGTGGATCGGTGCGCGACGACGCCGTCATCCAGGCTGCGAACGAATACGGGATGACGATGATCTTCAGCGGCGTGCGTCTCTTCCACCACTAAACTGATCACTGAATACTGGTGACTTATGAAAACCCGCCTCGTCGTCCTCATCTCCGGCAATGGCTCCAATCTGCAAGCCATCCTGGATGCCTGTACCTCCGGTGAACTGCGTGCCTCGGTCGTGACGGTTATCTCGAACAAACCCGATGCCTACGGCCTAACACGCGCCCGCGAGGCGGGAGTCGAGGCGATCCACTTCCCGAAATTGGAAAACGAATCGCGCCG
>DASTJG010000043.1:0-11191 GCA_035716785.1 Anaerolineales bacterium | reverse complement strand
CGTAGTCGTCTGGAATGATTGACCGGGAGTATCCGAGAAACAATTCAGGTTCAGACAATCGTTCCAATCCGCGCGGCCGATGAGCGGCAGGTTGTTCGGTCCCAGCCGGTCCAGCGTATATTGTATGGCGCGCTGCAGATGTTCGTAAAGCGGACTCTCCGAGCCTGGTTCGTTCTCATACTGCACCTGCTCGTCGAGGATCGACCAGTCGCCGCTCTCACGGAGATAGGCGGAGACGGCCAGCACCAGCCAAAGCGGATCGTCGTTGAAGCCGGAGCCAACGTCATGATTGCCGCGCTTGGTCAGCGGTTGATATTGATGGAACGCGCCACCGTTCTTGAGTTGTGTGGCAGCGATGTCCAGGATGCGCTCGCGAGCGCGCTCGGGGATCATGTGCACGAAGCCGAGCAGGTCCTGAGTCGAATCGCGGAAGCCCATGCCGCGCCCGATGCCGCTCTCGAAGTAGGATGCCGAGCGGCTCATGTTGAACGTCACCATGCACTGGTAGGCGTTCCAGATGTTGACCATGCGGTTGGTGTGTTCGTCGGGCGTGGTCGTCTGCATCTTGCCGAGCAGCGTGGCCCAGTACTCGCGCAGGTCGTTGAAGGCTTTGTCTGCGTTTTCAGACTTCAAATATTTAGCGAGGATCGGTTCGACTTTTTTCTTGTTGATGATCTGCGAATCAGGCGGGTCGAACTTGTCGTCCTTTGGGTTCTCGGTGTAGCCCAGGATGAAGATGACCTGCTTCTGCTCACCGGGCTTTAACTGGATTTTGACATGGTGCGACCCGATCGGCTGCCAGCCGAGGGCCTCGGAATTACACGACTTGCCATTTTCGACGACGATGGGCTCGTCCCAGCCGCGGTAGGGTCCCAGAAACTCTTCACGGACCGTATCGAAGCCTGCCAGTTTCTCGGAGCAGGCAAAATAGGCATAGTGATCGCGGCGCTCACGGTATTCACTCTTGTGATAGATCACCTCGTCGACGATCTCCACCTGTCCGATCGAATAATTGCGTTGGAAGTTGGTGGCGTCGTCATTCGCGTCCCAGAGACAAAACTCGATGCCAGAGAACAGGCTCAGGTCCGCGGCGGAGGCGTTCTCGTTGGTCAGGGTTACCTGCCAGATCTCGAGGCTTTCTCCGAGCGGGACAAAGTAACGGGCCGAGAATTTGATCCCGTTGAGTTTGGACGTGATGACCGTATAGCCCTGTCCCTGGCGGCACTCGTATTCGTCGAGTTTGTCGCGGGTCGGCATCCAGGTCGGCGACCAGTAGGGGCGGGATGACCCCGCCCTGACACTGTTATCGCGCAGGTAAAGATAGCGTCCGCCCATGTCGAGTGGAGCGTTGTTGTAGCGATAGCGTGTCAGGCGGCGCAGGCGGGCATCCTTGTAAAAGGAGTAGCCGCCGGCGGTGTTCGAGATCAGCCCGAAGTAGTCTTCGCAGCCGAGGTAGTTGATCCAGGGCAGAGGAGTGTCCGGGCGGGTGATCACATATTCCCTTGAAGAGTCGTCAAAATATCCGTAGCGCATACTAACCTCGTTTAATTAAGAATCTACCTGCTTCGTTGTTTATCCGACCCACATATCTGCAGCAAATAGACTGGCTTCCATTCCAAGAAGCAAAATGCTGAAGACTGTCCAGGCGCGGTCGAACGTTTTGTTCCTTCCAAGTTGGGCGAGAAAGATGTAAAGAGCGGGAGCGATCAACATATAGCGAGCCATGCTTCCTGCTGCACCGCTAAAGATGGAGAGCAAGACAACAGTCAGACTAAAAAGCGCCACCGCAGGGTCGCGGCGGATGAGCCACAGCGAGGCAACGAATGCGAGCAGGCTCGACCCAACCTCGATCATGAAATAGATGCGGCCAGCCCCTCCACCCTCATAGCGGGCGTACTCGTAGGCGCGCATCCAATCTTCGATGGATTTGCCGATCGTCATCAGCCCGCGCCCAAATTGAAATTCCTGCAGTTCTGCCCAGCCCTGGCCGAGAGCGGAATTACGCCAGAGCAGATAGCTTGCCAGGGGCAGGAGGGCGAGCGCGCCGCGCAGGAACCACTTCCAGGTCATCTGCGGTTGCAGCGACTCACGCCAGTTGACCTGCAGGAACCAGAAGACAAGCAATGGCACAAAAAGGGCGGCCCCGTGGGCGCGCGTCCAGGCTGCCAGCAGACCAAGCAGGGAGGCCCAGACCCAATGTCCACGCCTGGAGAGCGCCAGCGCGCCAAACGCGAGCCCGATGAACAGCCCTTCGGTGTAGACCATCGCAAAGAAAAACGCGGTAGGAAAGATCAGGGTATAAAAGACGGCCCGGTAGGCATCCGCTTCTTCGAAGTATGGACGGGTCATATCCCAGAGCGCAAGCAGGCCTGCCAGTGTGCCCAACGCGGCAACAATGACTCCCGCGATGCTTGCTGTTGCAATGGGATTCAGTCCAAGGATTTTGAGCGGCAACGCAAAGGCGCGCATCACATAAGGATAGAGAGGGAAGAAGGAGTAGTTCTTGATCACTTCCTGCCCGGTCTCCGGGTTGACGACTGCTCCCGCATCCGGATCGTCATATCCGCCGACGGCGATGCCGACGTAATATTCCGAATCCCAGGCGACCTGCCGATTCAGGAACGGTTCGAGCAGGTAGATCTTGCCTTCATTGCTGGACGGCTTCGTCTGGGACTCTGTCCAGAAAACGGCAAGATCGGGATGTTCGATCTGCAGGCGGGTGGTCACGATCCATTGGAAACTCAGGATGATGACCAGCCAGGCAAGCCAGAGCAGAACGATGTTGGAGACAGTCGGCTTGGTCATGAAACCTTAGACAAATCCTCGTTGATCGTATTGAGCAATGTTGGCGGGACAAAGGTGGGATGGTTGGTGGCAACCTGTTCGAGCGTCAAGTTTGTTGCCATCGCCATATCTTCCATGAGCAGGAAACCGCCGAGGTGTTTGGAGAGGACCGCACGCCCGTCGGGGTCGTCGAGCAGTTTGCCGACGGTCAGACCGGTGTGCAGGCGTGAAGCGCGCGGGGGAGGTAGAAGCTCGAAGCCTGCACTCAAACGGATATCGCGGCTCGAGGCGCCGACCAGGATCTCGAAATCGCCGGGTTCCGTGTCCCATGCATTCTTGCGCGCATCGAAGTACCAGAAGGCTTCGCGATCCAGCGTGAATGCCACGGTCCGGGTCTGCTTGGGAGCCAGTTCCACCTTGGCAAAGGCTTTGAGTTCCTTCTCAGGTCGCGCGAGGGTCGCGCTGACATCCCGGACGTACAGCTGGACCACTTCTTTGCCCGCGACCTTGCCGGTGTTGGTCACGTCCACTCTGACCTTCAACAACTCATTGGGCGTGATCGACTTCGCGCTGAGGCGCAGGTTGCTGTACTTGAAGGTCGTGTACGAAAGCCCATGCCCGAACGGGAAGAGCGGCTCGATTTCTTTTTTATCGTAGTAGCGATAGCCAACGAAAATCCCCTCGCCATAACGGACTTGTCCATTTTCACCGGGATAATTCGTGTATGCGGGGTTGTCCGGCAGGCGGATGGGGAAGGTGGTCGGCAGCTTGCCGGAGGGGCTGACATCGCCGAACAAAATATCGGCGAGGGCGTTGCCCTGTTCCTGGCTGTCGTACCAGAGTTGCAGTACAGCCGGGACCTTGTCGATCCAGGGCATTTCCACAGGAGAGCCGACATTCAGGACGACGATCGTGTTCTTGTTCGCTTTCGCGACGCGTTCGATCAACTCGTTCTGTGCGCCGGGGAGTTTCATGTCCACGCGATCGGAGCCTTCCGATTCCCACTCCCCATTCAGTCCGGCGATCAGCACCACGACGTCGGAGTTCTTTGCCAGCTTGACGGCTTCGGCGATCGTATCTTTGGCGTGCGGCGGCTGGTGCCCGAACGAGAGTTCGCGCCAGCGCGGGCTGCCCTGCCAGTAGTATTCGATCTTGAGCGGATAGGCTTTGCCGCCTTCCAATTTGACCTCGCCGGTGAGCTGCTTGGCCATATCCGAGTTGGAGGTGTGGTCGATCAGCAACTTACCGTCGAGATAGAGTTTTGCCCAGCCCACCGCGGACAGCGCCAGCGTGTGCACGCCGCTTTGCTGCGGAGTGAAGAGTCCCTCCAGACGTGCGGAGAAAGCTTCCTGATCGACGTTGGGGACGGTGTTCTCGAACCAGCCATACTGCACGCGCGTCGTGACCTCGTGATAAACCGGGTCGCCTGCCAGCTCGGTGCCATTGAACAGGCTAAGGCTGAGTCCTTGTTTTCCATCGGACGTAGATAATGTTTCGGGCGCGGGTGCAGGGATGTTCTTGTAGATGAAGCAGCCGGGCGCCGTTGACACTTTGATCTTGTTTCCGGCGCGGCTCCTGATCCCTTCGTAGGGCGAGACCACATAGTGCGGCGTGACGTTGGAACTGCCGCCGCCGAGGATCTGCGCGGTCGCTGCGTAAGGTCCGATCACCGCGATCGATTTGACCTTCTTGAGGGGAAGCGTGCCGTTGTTCTTGAGCAGCACAATCGCTTCGCGCGCCGCCTCGCGGATGATCCTGCGATGCTGAGGCTTGTTCTCTGCCCGTTCAGCTTGCAGTTCGGGGTTATCGAACAGCCCAGCTTTTTCCAGCACGCACAACAGACGGCGGACTTTGTCGTCGAGCGCGGCTTCCGTCAGCTTGCCGCTGGCGAGAGCGTTGTGGACATGCTCCTCGCTCATCCAGCGCGCCGGACCGGGCATCTCCAGGTCGAGTCCACCCGCCGGGACGCCAGTATCGTATGTGCCGAACCAGTCGGACATGACAAAGCCATCATACTTCCACTCGTCTTTGAGGATCTCAAGCAGGGTGTGATCGTATTCGCAGGCATAGGTCCCGTTGACGCGGTTGTACGAGGACATGACCGACCAGGGATTGGAATTGCGGATCGCGATGCGGAACGGTTCCAGATAGATCTCGCGCAGCGTACGTTCGTCCACTTCGGAGCTCATCGAGAAGCGCTCGTACTCCTGATCGTTAGCAATGAAGTGTTTGATGCAGGCGCCGACGCCTTTGCTCTGAATGCCCTGGATGTAGGCGGATGCCAGCATGCCGCTCAGGAACGGGTCCTCCGAATAGCATTCGAAGTTGCGTCCGGCGATGGGCGTACGGTGGATGTTGACCGTGGGCGCCAGCAGGATGTGAGCGCCCTTGGCTTTGAGTTCATCGGCGAGCACATTGCCAACTTTTTCCACGAGGTCAGGATTCCAGGTGGCGCCGAGCGCGATGCCCACCGGCGTGGCCACGGATGATGGACCCATATTTCCCCAGGCGCCGCGCGCTCCGTTGGGACCGTCGGTCACTTTGAACTGCGGGATTCCCAGCCGCGGCACCGGGACACTGTGCCACAGGTCCGCGCCGGCCAGCATCGAAATTTTTTCTTCGAGCGTCATTTGTCCAAGCAGGTCGTCAATACGAGACATGGTTTCTCCGGAAGGATGAGAGAGGTGAGAAGAAAGAGGAAAGAAGAGGGTTAAGATGCATCTTTGAATTCCGAGAGCTGCGGACCCGGGTCTGAAACCTCAGCTCCCTTCAAATATTGAGCGTAGAAGTCGAGCAGGAAACGTATGGGTCCCTTGTAGAACTCTTCCGGGTCAAGCTCGAACTTTGCGTAATCAGGGATCGGTTTGACCTGCGGGTCCGTCGCCGCAAATTCCCGGATCACTTTGGCATGTGGTTTGAGCGAGCCGTCGGGCCTCACAAGTCCGAAGAAGCGTTCATGTCGTGCATTGTTGCAGGGTGGCAGATCCCAAAGTTCGGGAACATAGTCCGCATAACACCAGAGCAGCGCGCCGGTCGCGCCGCTATCCTGGAGCTTGGTCAGCGTCTGGCGAATGAACTCGGCAAAGTCCTCTTCCGAGGCCATGAATTGTTCGCGCTCACGCCCGTTGGTCTCCGTCCATTTCATGATGTGGGAGGGTTCGCCGGGCTGGGCTGTGCAGCCGCCAAACTCTTCCATCAGGATCGGCTTGCCGGCCAGCGCCGCGGTCAACGCGCAGGTGAAGGGAACGAAATCAGGGTCGAGCGGCCGGCGCGCCCAGGGCGTGTACATGGGGTACGAGTGCATCACGGCAATATCGGTGTGCTTGTAGACTTTGTCGATGCGCAGACCCGTATCGAAGTGCAGCTCGGCGCTATGCAACCCGATCGTGACGGGATGATTGGGGTCAATGCTTTTGATCAGATCGACCATCTGCTTGACCCAGGCCGCACCTTCATCTGATGACAGGGGCCAGGCGAACAGATCGGGTTCGTTCCCAAGATTCCACATCCAGATGCCGGGATGATCCTTAAGCGTGCTTACGACGGTTTTCAAAAGCAAGCGCGTAGCACCTAACGCCATCTCATCGTGGAACATGTTGCGGTAACCCAGGTCTGTTACTTTGCCTGCGCTGACGATATCCCGTAGCCCGAATGGATCTTTATAGGGATGCTCCGTGCCGCCCAGCAGCCAGCGCGGGACCCAGTTCGGTCCGCTCATGTGACCGGTGAAGAATGTAACGTCGAGTCCAAGATCCTTTTCCGCGGCAATCTCCGCTACGGTGACCAGATGATCCAGGGCTTCCTTCGAAACGGAATTCGGATCAGGTTGAAAATCATCCCAGAGCAGGAACAGGCGAACGATCTTTAAGCCCAGCTCATGGATAACACTAAATTCTTCGCGCACCTCGCCCGCGTCGAAATTGTTCCACCAGTACATGGCTTTTCGGCGCGGCCAGTAATTGACACCTAACGTAAAGGGTTGAGACATTTTCTTCCTAACTCGGACAAGCCGAAACTAAAAAGGCTTTAAACCACTGAGAAGAATTAATAAAAAAAACTCCGTGGCTTCCCCGGCACCGAAACACTGGGGCGGTGTGCGCCCGGGGCAGGTGTGTGTCTCCGTGGGTAAATTTTCTTGCATCAAAAACAAGAGTTTCATTCATACGGCCCTAAAGTTCAGAATTTGTTTTTACAAAATCAAGAACTTCATCCAGTTTGGCAAAGGCCAGAGCCGTGACCGTGTCGGCGCCGCCGTAGTAGATGGCGATGCGGCCGGTCGGCTCGTCGTAGAGAGTGGCGCAGGGGAACGCCACGTTGGGCACGTCGCCCACGCATTCATAGTAGGTTTGCGGCGAAAGCAGATAGGAGCTACCTCGGGCGATGACCTTCCAGGGCTTATCCAGATCAAGCAGGGCAGCGCTGAAGCTGTAGACGAATCCGTTGCAGGAGGTAAGCACACCGTGATAGAACAGCAGCCAGCCCTCGGAGGTTTCGATCGGCACAGGTCCCGCGCCGACCTTGGTGCTCTGCCAGCCGCCCTTGGTGCCCATCACGAAGCGGTGCTCGCCCCAATGGACCATGTCGAGGCTTTGGCTCAGGTAAATGTCGCCGAAGGGTGTATGCCCGTTGTCGCTGGGGCGGCTGAACATCACATACTTGTCCTTGATCTTGCGCGGAAACAGCACACCGTTGCGGTTGAATGGCAGCAGCGCATTTTCCAGGAAGGTAAATTTTTCAAAGTCATAGGTATACCCGATCCCGATCGTGGGACCATGATAGCCATTGCACCAGGTCACATAGTAGCGGTCTTCGAGCCAGACCACGCGCGGATCATAGCGATATTGGAACCAGTTAATATCAGGATCATCGTTTTCCCAGTCGATGGTGTCATTGTCCAGTTTCCAATTGATGCCGTCATCGCTGAAGCCGCGGTTGAGGTTCATTTCACGCTTTTTGTTGTCACAGCGAAATACCCCCGCAAACTTTCTGTTGAAGGGAACGACCGCACTGTTGAAGATGCTGTTGGATGACGGGATTAAATTGCGGGGAATGATGGGGTTGGCGTCATAGCGCCAGACGACATCCGAACAACCAGTGGGCCGTTCCTGCCAGGGAATATTGGGGAGAGAATTGTTGGGCATGTTTGAAAGATCCTTCATGAAGACGATTGATTGAAGAACTTATGGTTCCTGAACGGTCTGCTAGGTTGCAATGATCCCCTCGGGGGCGGAGCAGGATGTCAATGAAACGGCGAACAGGCAGGGGTCGAGAAGGAAGCGTGACATTTCATCCAAGCGTCAGGTTAAGCCGGTGAGTAAGCAATTGCATGCTTTCCGTCAGGAGTTTATCTGAGTCGGCGTGTTTATCCTGAAGGACTGTCTTTGCAACCATGCTCAATTCCTGACCAAACTGGTTCTCGATCCGTCGCCAGAGCGGAATGCTGCGATATGTACGTGAGGAAGAAACAAGCTGGATCATCACCGGCCGCAGGGGATGTTCCGGAGGAATCAATTCGTCGAGTGCATCGACACGCGCCGGCAGGATCTGAGTCCTTCGTCCGACTTCCAGCATGGTGCTCTTGCTAGTCAGAAATTCTGCAAGTTTGAACGCGGCTTCGAGACGGTCGGGGTAGCCATATGTGTGTCTCCAGATAACAAGATTGTTGCCACCAGACCATGGAATGCTCATCAGGCTGGCTGTGCCAATATTCCTTGATTCCGGCGTATCTTCCCGAACACTCTTTAATACTTCACGTGTATCGGTCAGCACGGCGGCGGCTTTTCCTTCCATCAATTTCTGCATACACTGGTCTGCGCCCAGATAATCGATCTTCGGCAGGCGGTGTATGAGTTTGAAGTAGGCCTTCAACCCGGCCAGGGTGGCCGGTGAATCGAACAGGACCTGCTTGCCGCGGTTGTCGATCAACTGTCCGCCCGAACTCCAGACCCATGAGGCCGCAGTATGGGCAAAATCATTGAAAGGGTAGGGAACGTACGGCATCAGCCAGGCCTGCTCGACGCTTCTGAGTTCTTCAAGCCGGCAGATCGTTTCTTCAAAGGCGTAGGGTGTTGCAAAGGCTGTGGCGCCATTCAGCCCCGCTTTTTCCAGAAGGTCCCGGCGATAGGCAACCGCGTAGGTGTATGCACTGAGAGGAATGCCCCAGGCGTGTCGATCCTCCTCCATGGTCACGCTTTCCCACGCCGAATGAACGAAAGACTCTTCACCGCCTATTTTCGTGATCACATGCGGCGGTATGGGACGCAGAGCGTTCATACTTACCAGGCTGCTGACCCAGGTGGAACCGACGTGGGAAATATCCGCCCCCTGTCCATGTGTGGAGATATTAATAAGTTCCTGCCAGGCGTTACTCCATTGCATGCGGATCAGCCTGACCTCTATGCCCGTCTTTTTCTTAAAGTCTTCCAGTAGTTCGAGCAGAAGTTCGTAATCGGCATCTCGATCCGGGATGGCAGTGAATTCAATGCTTGTCATGCATACCTCACAGGAATATTCTTGGAACGGAAATACTCGCTCATGGTTTTACGGATCTCGGGTGTTACCTTGAAACTGACGACTTCGGATGTTCAATCGTATCCAGCCAGGCCGAAGCCTGCTCCTGTTATATCTTCTTTTTTCAGGCCTGCCAAGCACACTGTCTGTTCCATTCCGCCATTTATGGACTGGAACAGCCCATCGTAACCAACCGATTTATGGTTGCCGGGGACGCTTTCACCGAAGCCCGGGGCATGGCCGCTTTCATCAACAACGGTGGCACTAGGGTCAGTGCCAGGATAATAACGCATATTGGGCAAAAGTTAGAAAGGGGCGTCCGGTGGGGCGCCCCTTTGGGTTGGTAGGTTAATTCCGGAATTGGGGCAGGTGCTCTTTGTGTGTTGCCAGCATGTCGTCGAGCACTGCCTGTACCTTGTCCGCTTTGGGCCCCAGGGGGTGCACTAATAAAGCCTGGTAGGCCGCATCGCGGTCCCCATGGACGGCTGCCTCCACAGTCAGCAATTCATAGGCTTTCACCGCTGCGATCAGACCAAAGCAGGATGCCGGCAGGGGTTCGGCAGGAAGGGGAGTCACCCCACTTTTCCTGACAGTGGATGGGATTTCCAGCACCCAGTCCGCGGGCCATTCCTTGACTGCACCGTCATTCCGGATGTTCACTACGTGTGTCTCGCCCAGGTCGTTGTAGTGAGCGTTCAGGAGTTGTGTGGCAACGGTCGAGTAATAGGCGCCACCACGCTTCATCAAGTCGGCAGGCGGCTCCTTCAGATTTGGATCAGCATATTCGCGCAGCAGATCCTTTTCCACTTCGATCACTTCCTCTGCGCGCGAGGGCGGCCACTTTTCCTGGGCTTTTAGCTTCTTGTCGGTGTGATAGAAATACTGGAGATAATAGTTCGGGATCATTCGCAAGACTTCGATCGTGCGCGGATCCCATTCGGGTTCCGCTTCCTTCTTAAGATTTGCGATGAAGCCTTCGATGACCTGCGGCCAGACATCTTCTCCATCGATTGTAAAGCCGCGGTGCCATGACAGATGATTCAAGCCAAGAGTCTTTAACTCTGTATGATTGGGGTCGATCTTTTTGCCTGTGGATTGTTCGAGTCCTTCGATAATATGCATCTTCGCCGTAATGGGCACATTGCACACCCCAACAGCAGGGACATCCGGCGCGTACTTGCTCAAGGCTTGAGTGACGAGACCGGCCGGATTTGTGAAATTGACCAGCATCGTTCCGGGCCTGGCAACTTCTCTGATATCCTGTGCGATCTTCAGGATCACCGGGATGGTACGCAACGCTTTACCCATTCCACCTACACCGGTCGTTTCCTGTCCGATCAAACCATGCTGCAGACTGAGATACTCGTCACGCCGACGCGCTTCCATGTGACCAACACGTAATTGTGTGGTCACATAATCGGCGTCTTTGATAGCTTCTCTCTGGTTTGTGGAAAGGATTACCCTGAATGGCAAGCCTTTGGCTGCCACCATGCGTTGAGCAAAACCACCAACAACTTCTAAACGCTTTTCATCAATGTCCATCAACCACAGTTCATTGAGTGGAAATTCGTTTACCCGTGCGAGAAAGCCATTTACCAGTTCCGGGGTGTAGGTCGAACCACCGCCAATGACTGCAACTTTGAGCATGTTATTTTACTTACAGCCATGTTCCGGGGTGAGCGGAACATGGCTGTCATTCTAGGTTAGGTCTTACTTGACGAGCGTCAGGTTATAGAGACCTGCAATGCTCCAACCGTCGGTCATATCCAGCGGGGGCACGGGCGGGTTGGTACCATCCCCATCGTGGGGGAAGTTGGTCCAGACACTCTCGTTGACCGCATGGAAGGCCTGCGGGCGGTACATCAGGGTGAAGGAAGGGACTTCGCTCAGGTAGATC
>DASTJG010000042.1:0-6898 GCA_035716785.1 Anaerolineales bacterium | reverse complement strand
ATCCCGCCCATGTGGTAAAATATGCCCTTGTGATTTCAGCCCGCAAGGCGTCCTTTCACGCACACCTCTCTTGCCTGTCTGGAACGCAAAACAACTAAAGGAGTAAGTTAAATGGTTCGTATTCGTTTACGTCGTATTGGTCTCAAAGGCCAACCCACGTACCGCATTGTGGCTGCTGACAAAGAGTCACCGCGCGATGGCCGCTTTTTGGAAATTCTGGGTTTCTATAACCCACGCACGCAACCCTCGACAGTTCATGTCAAGGAAGATCGTGTATATCACTGGATGAAGAATGGCGCTTTACCGACTGAATCTGTGGAGCAAATCTTCAAGAGCGTAGGTATCATGGAACGCTTTGAGCGCTTCAAGAAGGGTGAGTCTGTGGAAACCCTCGTGAAGGAAGGCGAAGAAGCAGAAGTCAAGCGCGGCGCGACTGTTAAGACAGCGAAGTAATTACTTTCACCCCTAGCCCCTCTCCCAAAGCGGGAGAGGGGAACAAGAAGAAATTATGAAAGATCTGATTGAGTACATCGCTAAATCGCTGGTGGATCATCCCGATGACGTGCAGGTGCGGCAGAGTGGAGGTGGGTCACGCGTCCGCATCGAGTTGAATGTTTCGAAGGATGATATGGGGCGCGTGATCGGGAAGGGCGGCAAGGTTGCCAACTCCATTCGCACGCTCCTGCGGGTGGCAGCAGAGCGGGAAGGCAAGCAGGCCACTCTCGATGTGGTTGAGCCACAATAATGGCTGACACAAAGAACGCTCCAGGCTCGCCAGACGGCGAGCCTGTCTATTTGGTGGTTGGTTTTCTGCGCCGGGCACATGGTGTGCATGGCGAGATGATTATGGATTTGCACACTGATTTCCCCGAGCGGCTGCGAAGCGGAAGAAAGCTTTTCGTTGGGGAAGAACGTAAGCCTATGACCCTGACGGGGGCACGCTCACATGCGAAGGGAATGCTGGTCAAGCTCAAAGGCATCGAGACGCCGGAAGAGGCGGGACGGTTTCGCAATCAGTGGGTATATGTCAAGGCGACGGATGTACCGAGTTTGCCGGAAGGCAAAATGTATCAGCATGAACTTTTCGGGTTCGAAGTGGTGGATGAGAATGGAAATTCTCTTGGCGAGCTGGTGGAGATCATCGAAACGGGTGCAAACGATGTTTATGTCGTCAGAGATGCGAACGGACGCGATCTCCTTCTGCCCGCGATCCCCTCGGTCATTCTGGACCTTGATCGGGAGCGCCGTTTAATGCGTGTTCATCTACTTGAGGGGCTGTAGAGCGAGAAATTATCTCGCTCTACGATGAATTATGAGCGACAAACGCTACTGGATTGGTTTCAACCTGATCAAAGGCATTGGCGCGGTGCGCATGCAGGCGCTGATCCAGCATTTCGGTGACCTGGAAGTTGCGTGGAAGGCCGCGCCCGCCGATCTGGCGCGCGCCGGCTTGAGCTTGAAACTTATCGAGCGTGTCGTGCAGGCGCGCGCGAACGTCGACCTGGAAAAGCTGTGGGCAAAGTTCGAGGCGCAGGGGATCAAAATCCTGACCTGGGAAGATGAAGCGTACCCACAGCGGTTGAAGGAGATCGACCAACCGCCGCCGGTATTGTATATTCGCGGCGAATATTTGCCAGATGATATCTTCGCGGTTGCCATTGTCGGCACGCGACGAGTGACTCCCTATGGCCGGCAGATCACGGAGGAGCTCTCGTCTTTTCTGGCCGCGAGCGGGATCACGGTCATCAGCGGGCTGGCACGGGGCGTAGACGCGATCGCTCATCAGACAGCTTTGAAAGCAGGTGGACGGACCATCGGTGTGCTGGGCTCGGGTGTGGACAAGATCTATCCACCCGAACATCGCGCCCTGGCAGAACAAATGCTGGAACGCGGCGCGATCGTCAGTGATTATGCTCCAGGCACGCCGCCGGATGCCTCAAATTTTCCTCCGCGCAACCGCATTATTTCGGGATTATCATTGGCGGTTGTCGTTGTCGAAGCAGGTGAGACGAGCGGTGCGTTGATCACGGCCGAGTTTGCTGCTGAGCAGGGGCGGGAAATCTTTGCAGTGCCTGGTAGTATACTTGCGCCGCAAAGCAAGGGCACGAACAAGTTGATCCAAAACGGTGCGCTGCCTTTATTGAGTGTGAATGATCTGATGCAGGCATTAGACCTGACGCGTATGGGCGAGCACAAAGCCGCGCGCAAGATCATCCCCACCGATGAAACGGAAGCGCGTTTGATGGATGTCCTGGGCGATGAGCCTTTGCATGTGGATGAGATACGCAATCAAGCGGAACTGCCGATCGAAAAAGTTTCTGCTGCATTGGCATTAATGGAACTTAAAGGGATGGTACGTCAGGTGGGTGGCATGAATTATGTCGCGGTACGTGAGGTACAATCCGACTACTTTATTTAGGCTGAGGATAGAAGATGGAACATATGTATGCTGTGATTATGGCTGGTGGCGGCGGCACTCGTCTGTGGCCTATCTCGAGGAAAGAAACGCCGAAGCAGTTACTGCCTTTACTGGGCAAGGAGACCCTCTTTCAAAGCACGGTCGCCCGGCTCGAAAAACTTTTACCACCGGAGCGAATCCTGATCGTGACGGTTGCCGAGCAGGCGCGTCAGATGCAAAAGCAGGTGCCCTCCATCCCGGTTGAAAACTACCTGATCGAACCGGCTCCACGCGGAACCGCCTCTGTGGTAGCATTGGCGGCTGCAGTGCTCCAGAAGCGTGATCCGAATGCCGTTATGACAATCCAGACCTCGGATCACTATATCCGCAACCGGGATCTGTTCCATTATTTGATCCGCGCCGCGTTTGATGTAGCTCAGAAGAATTACCTGGTAACACTTGGAATTACACCAACGTATCCCGCCACCGGGTATGGCTATATTCAACAAGGCGAGCCGCTGGAAGGTGATTACAGATATCCTGTGTATCAGGTTGAACGCTTTATCGAAAAACCGAATGAGCAGACTGCCCAGCAGTTATTGCGCAGTGGTACTCACTCCTGGAATAGTGGTATGTTCATCTGGCGTGCGGATACGATCCTGGCGGAAATTGAGAAGCAAATGCCCGGGCTTTTCAAGGTAGTTAATGAAATCGGCGCTGTCTGGGAAACTGTAGAACAGAACCATGTGGTGCAATCACACTGGTATGATTTGAAGAGTCAGACCATTGACTACGGCGTGATGGAAAAAGCGGAGAAGGTTGTTGTTCTGCCTGCCAGTGGCCTGGGATGGAGCGATGTCGGTTCGTGGGATTCGCTTTTTGATGTGCTCCTGCCCGATATGAACGGGAATGTAGCGACCAATGGGCAGCACCTTGCCCTGGATACAAACAATACGCTCGTTTATACCAAGGATGAAGAGCGCCTTGTGGTAACAATTGGTTTGGATGATATGGTTGTTGTAGATGCAGGCGATGTTCTGCTGATCTGTAAAGTGGACCAGTCACAGAAAGTCCGTGATGTGGTGGAGCACCTGAAAAAACATCGCCAGGAGAAATACTTATAAACTATGTCTTTGCGAGCGACAGCGAAGCAATCTCCTCATAAATCTGGGGTTGCTTCTTGCAGACTCGTAGTGACATCAACAAAGGTTAATACATGGAAGCATATTGTATGAAGTGCAAGGCCAAACGTGAAATGAAGGATCCCACGGCAACGTTCAATGCCAAGGGGTCGCCTGTCACGATTGGTGTTTGCCAGGTTTGTGGAACAAAACTTTATAGAATGGGAAAGACGGATGCGCATGCTGGATTGGTCCCGCCGGAAAAGCCTGCCAAGGTCGCCAAGGTGGAGAAGCGCGAAGGCAAGCTGGTGGTGGTCGAATCGCCGGCGAAGGCCAAGACGGTAGGACGCTATCTGGGAAAAGGCTATACAGTCCGCGCCTCGGTGGGGCACGTGCGCGATCTGTTGAAGTCACAGCTTTCTGTGGACGTGGAGAATAACTTCGCACCAAAATATCGCGTCCCGAACGAGAAGAAAGAGGTTGTGAAGGAACTCAAGAAGCTGGCGCAAAAAGCGGAAGAGATTTATTTGGCAACCGACCCTGACCGCGAAGGCGAAGCGATCTCCTGGCACTTGTTGGAGGCAGCACAGATCGACCCGGAACGTGTCAAACGTGTGGTCTTTCATGAAATCACAGACTCGGCCGTTAAGGAGGCGTTTTCGCATCCACGCCAGATCAATATGGACCTGGTGGATGCCCAGCAGGCGCGGCGCATCCTGGACCGGTTGGTCGGCTACAGCATCAGCCCGATCCTGTGGGAGAAGGTGCGCGGTCGACTTTCGGCAGGACGTGTGCAATCGGTGGCGCTCCGGTTGATCGTCGAGAGGGAACGTGAGATCGATGCATTTGTGCCGGTTGAATACTGGTCCATTCATGCCGAACTCAAGCCTGATGGACTCAAATCGACGTTCCTTGCCAAACTGGCGAAGATCGACGACAAAGACCCCGAACTGCCAAATGAAGAGACTGTCAAGCCGGTCCTGGTGGACATGGAAACGGCCGCCTATGTGGTAACGAAAGTCAAGCGCGGCGAACGACGGCGCAAGCCCTCGGCCCCATTCACTACCTCAACCCTGCAGCAGGAAGCCTCGCGCAAGCTTGGGTTTACTGCCAAGCGCACCATGGCCCTTGCGCAGGGACTGTACGAAGGTCAGGATGTTGGTAATGGCGGAGCGACCGGCTTAATCACCTACATGCGTACGGATTCGACCAACGTTTCTGTGAGCGCGCAGAACGAAGCGCGCCAGTATATCGCGACCAAATACGGCGCTGACTTTTTGCCCCCCGAGCCGCCGCAATACAAGACCCGCTCCGCCAACGCACAGGAAGCGCACGAAGCGATCCGCCCGACGTCCGCGATGCGCGAGCCAGAGCAGGTCAAGGAATATCTTGAACCGGCGATGTACAAGTTGTACCGCCTGATCTGGCAGCGCTTCGTCGCCTCACAAATGGAAGCGGCAGTCTATGATACATTGCAGGTGGAAATCACTGGCAAGACGAATGAACACGAATATCTCCTGCGCGCCTCCGGCTCGACGGTGAAGTTCGCAGGTTTTATGGTCGTCTATGAAGAAGCCAAAAATGAGGATGTCAAGTCTGAGGAAGAGGAAGAGAACGTCCGCATTCCGGCGGAAGTGGTGGAGGGACAAAAGCAGGAACTGATCCGTTTGATCCCCGAGCAGCATTTTACCCAGCCGCCGCCGCGTTACTCGGAAGCTACTCTCGTCCAGGCTTTGGAAGAGGATGGGATCGGGCGTCCCTCGACCTATGCGCCCACACTTTCAACGATCCAGGCGCGTGGGTACGTGGTGCGCGAGGAGAAGCGCCTTGTGCCAACCGATATTGGGATCCAGGTCAATGACCTGATGGTGCAGTACTTCCCCGATATCGTAGACCTGACATTTACGGCTCGCATGGAGGAGGACCTCGACATGATCGCCTCCGGCCAGGCCGAGTGGGTCGAAGTGATGTATGAGTTCTATCATCCCTTTGCGGAAGACCTGAAGAAGGCTCAGGCAGAGATGCCTGTCATGAAGAGCGAGCCGGAGCCGATCGGTCGCAAGTGCCCGGAGGATGGCGGCGAGCTTGTCATTCGCTATGGACGCTTTGGAAAATTCATCTCCTGTGCGAATTTCCCAACCTGTCGTTATACTGAACCGTGGCTGGAAAAGATCGGCATCCGCTGCCCGAAGGATGGCGGTGAACTGGTCGAACGGAAAACGCGCAAGGGTCGCACCTTCTATGGCTGCGAGAATTACCCGAACTGCGATTTCACCTCGTGGAAACGACCGATCAAACAACCCTGTCCAAAATGCGGCGGCTTGCTGGTCATTGCCAATAAGCGTGAAGCCCAGTGTACAAATTGCCAGGAAACCTTCCACCTGGAAGACATCGTTCCTGAAACGATTGAATAATAAATCATAGCCTTCACAAGGCTAAAATTAAGTAGGAGAAATAACATGAACTTCACACCTCTTCCCTATCTCGATCCCGGTTCAGGCAGTTTCCTGATCCAACTGCTGATCGCTTCCTTAGCCGGTATCGGTGTTGCTTTGTATTCGTCGTGGGGTAAGATCAAAGGCTGGTTTGGGATCAAATCGAAGCCCAAGGAAGATGACGACGAAGATGACGAACCCGAATCAAAATAGCGGGCAACTTTCCGCTTCTTTTCGGGACCCGAGCGGGTTTCTGTTTTCCCGCGGCGGTATCCTCTACCGGCAGGTTAACCGCAAGTATGAGCAGGAATATGCGCGCTTCATGGAATCCGGCTTGTACGATAAGCTGGTCAAAGCCGGGCTGTTGATCCCGCACATCGAAGCGGACCAGCCTCCGGCTGAGTCGGATGCCGGGGGCGGGGCTTACAAGGTGATCCAGCCGGAACGCGTACCGTTCATCTCGTATCCGTATGAATGGTCATTCGGCCAGTTGAAAGACGCGGCGCTTGCGACGTTATCCATTCAGCGCCGCGCCCTGAAGCTGGGAATGTCGTTGAAGGATGCCAGCGCCTACAATATACAGTTCGTGCGCGGCAAGGCAACCCTGATCGACACGCTTTCTTTTGAAGTTTACAAAGAGGGGGGACCCTGGGTGGCATACCGCCAGTTTTGCCAGCATTTTCTCGCGCCGCTGGCCTTGATGGCTTTGAAGGATATCCGGCTGAATCAGTTGCTGCGGGTTTACATCGATGGGGTGCCGCTCGACCTCGCCAGTGAATTACTGCCATCCGGAACGCGTTTCAATTTTGGTTTGCTGACCCATATCCATCTGCACGCCAGTGCGCAGAAAAAATATTCCGGCGCGGACGTGAAGTCACGGGCCGGGACGATGAGCAAGGATGCGCTGACAGCCCTGATCGGCAGCCTCGATTCTGCTGTGCGGA
>DASTJG010000041.1:0-3785 GCA_035716785.1 Anaerolineales bacterium | reverse complement strand
ACGATAAGCAAGCTGCTCGCGATATTCATCAATATCGATCGTCTTGCGCGCTACGCCGGTCTTCATCGCCTCTTCCGCGACGGCCGGCGCCTCCCACAACAGCACGCGCGGATCGAGCGGCTTCGGGATGATGTACTCGCGTCCAAACTTGATGCTGTCGCCGCCATAGGCTCGGATGACCGAATCCGGCACATCTTCCTTGGCAAGCGCGGCCAGCGCCTTCGACGCCGCGAGCTTCATCTCCTCGTTGATCGCCCTGGCGCGCACATCCAGCGCGCCGCGGAAGATGAACGGGAAGCCCAACACATTATTGATCTGGTTTGTGTAATCCGAGCGGCCCGTGGCGATGATCAGATCCTTGCGAGCCTCTTTGGCCAGGTCAGGGTTGATCTCGGGGTCAGGGTTTGCCATTGCAAAGATGATGGGATCTTTTGCCATGGACTTGACCATCTCAGGTGTCATGACATTGGCGACGGAGAGTCCGTAGAACACGTCGGCGCCGCGTATGGCGTCGGACAGCGTGCGGCAATCGGTCTCTACGAGGAAGCGCTCTTTATATTTATTCATGCCTTCCTTGCGGCCTTTGTACACCACACCCTTACTGTCGCACAGCATGATGTTCTCGCGCTTGACCCCCCAGCGGATGGCAAGTTCCGCGCATGAGATCGCCGAGGCGCCTGCACCTGAGATCACGATCCGCACTTCTTCGTGCTTCTTGCCCACCAGCTCGAGAGCGTTCGCCAGTCCGGCCGAGGAAATTATGGCAGTCCCATGCTGGTCGTCATGGAAGACAGGAATATCGAGCATCTCCTTCAGTTTCTCTTCGATGTAAAAACATTCCGGGGCCTTGATGTCTTCGAGGTTGATACCGCCAAAGGTGGGAGAGATGGCGGCTGTCACCATGATAATTTCGTCAGGATCGTGGCTGTTCACTTCGATGTCGAACACATCCACGTCGGCAAATTTCTTGAAGAGCACGCCCTTCCCTTCCATGACGGGCTTGCCGGCTAGCGCGCCGCGATCTCCAAGACCTAAAATCGCTGTGCCATTCGAGACCACAGCGACCAGGTTGCCTTTCGAGGTATATTCATAGGCCAGTTCGGGATCTTTCTCGATCTCCAGCACCGGTACTGCCACACCAGGTGTGTATGCCAGGCTCAGGTCGCGCTGGGTATCCATGGGCTTGGTCGGGACAACCGCAATCTTGCCGGGCTTGCCTTTCAGACGATGGTACTCAAGTGCATCTTCACGCGTTATTTTAGCCATACAGCCTCCTGTTGAATTTCAGACCATTTCGATTATGGCACAAAACCCACTGTTTTCCCTAGTTGCGTTTGTCACGACTTTTGAAGGGCTCTCTGATACAAGAGGTATAGTCTTCTCAAGACCGCTTGAAAATTCCTCGTTTATGGAGACATGAACGTTTCCCTGAAAAACCCCAAAAATCCTACCCGTCACACGCAATGGAAAAGTTATGTTAACAACTCCAAATTTTCATGTATAATTAAGGTACGAAAGAACTGGATACAAAAATTTCTGCCGCCCCTGCGGCCTGGCTGTAACTAACTCTGGATATTCGAGCACGAGCCTCCCTCAATTTTTGGGAGTTACTTTGTGAAGTCAATTTAGGATTAAATTTGAATACGAACATGACTTCGCCCCTTCAACCCTTGTGTCGAACGTGACTTTAAGACCCGGTCAGACGGGTTGATTATCGTTCCGCACGCTTCCCGCGGGACTTGGGCCTGCTCAACCTACCCAGACATTTCCCCCGCTGACGCACGTCGCTGTGCGACAGTTTTCGACAGCCGAGGCCGTTTCGGATGGCCCTCGGCTGTGTGTATTTAATGAAGAAAATTACGGCGATAGAAGTACAAAAGAGGACTCCAAATCGGGTGAACGTTCACCTCGATGGAGAGTTTGCCTTTGGGCTGGCACGCATCGTCGCTGCATGGCTGAGAGTCGGTCAGGAACTAAGCGAAGAGAAGATCGAGCAGTTGCAGGCCGAGGATGCGCGTGAGCGGGCCTACCAGCAGGCAATGCTCTTTTTGAGCTATCGCGCCCGTTCCGAATCCGAGATCCGGCAGAACCTGCGCAAGCATGAGATCCCTGAGCCAGTCATCGAGCAGACGCTCGAACGTCTGAAACAGGATGGACTTGCGAACGATCATCAATTTGCCCATGCGTGGGTGGAAAATCGGAGCGCCTTCCGCCCGCGCAGCAGTCGGTTGATGGCTATGGAGCTTCGTCAAAAGGGACTCGACGATGAGGCGATCTCGTCCGCCACGAATGGCGTGGATGACGAAGCCCTGGCCTATGAGGCCGCTCAAAAGAAAGCTGCCAGGTGGAAGGGCCTGGAATGGAATGAGTTCCGGAAAAAATTGAGTGATTTTCTCGGTCGCCGCGGATTTTCCTACTCCGTGGTGGCGCCCGTTGTCACACGCATTTGGAATGAAGTGCACAAAGATGAACAACATTACGAAGAAGAGGATTTAACATGACCTGGATCGATTTGGTTATCGCTGTAGTCTTTTTGATTGTGGGGGGTACTCTTGGTTATTTTTTTCACCGTTATCAGGCCGACGTCGCACGCAGGAATCAACAAGAGAAGGCCGATAATATTTTGAAGGGTGCCAGTGAGCAGGCTCGTCTCATTGAAAGTCAGGCACGTGAGAATGCGGTCAAAATCGTGCAGGCTGCTGAAACAGAACTCAAAGAGCGCCGCATCGAACTCAACAAGGAAACGGAGCGCCTCGAAAAGCGCCGTTCTGAAGTTGACAGCCGGGTGGATCGGCTCGAACAACGCGAGCAATCCATCAACAAGCGCCAGTCACAGGTCGATCGGCGCGGGAATGAGATCGACAAACTATATGAAGAACAGGTAAAGAAACTCGAATTCATCGCCCAGATGACCCAGGACGATGCCAAGAAGGACCTCTTTGCCGCTGTTGAAAAAGAAGCGCGCGGCGATATGGCCCGCATCATCCGCCAGATCGAAGCGGAGGCGCGTGAACAGGGTGAAAAGCGCGCCCGCAAACTGATCGCAGATGCCATCCAGCGGGTCGCCTCCGAACATGTGGCCGAGGTGACGCGCGCGGTTGTCGTCCTGCCCAACGAGGAGATGAAAGGCCGCATCGTCGGGCGCAATGGACGCAACATCAAAGCCTTCGAGCAGGCCGCCGGCGTGGATGTGATCGTGGATGATACGCCGGATTCCGTTACCGTCTCATGCTTCGACTCCGTCCGGCGCGAGATCGGACGCCGCTCGTTGAGCCGCCTGATCCTGGATGGCCGCATCCACCCCGCGCACATCGAAAAGATCGTGGAAGAGGAAACGCGTGCGGTCGATAAAGTCATCAACGAATCAGGCGAACAGGCTGCTTATGAAGCCAATATTAACGGTTTACATCCGGAAGTCTTGCGTATGATGGGCCGCCTGAAGTTCAGAACCTCCTACGGGCAAAACCAGCTTGCCCACGCAGTGGAGGTCTCCAAGCTGGCCGGCATCCTGGCGGCGGAGATCGGTGCGAATGTGGAATTTGCAAAACAGGGCGGCTTCCTGCACGATATCGGCAAGGCCATGGACCACAACCAGGAAGGTACCCATGCCAAGCTCGGCGCGGAGTTCTGCCGCCGCTACGGTGTCAACTCCGTGGTCGTGAACGCGATCGAATCCCATCATCACGAAGTGGACCAGCTCACCGTGGAAGCGGTCATCGCCGAAGCCGCGGATGCCATCTCGGGCGCGCGCCCGGGTGCCCGCCGCGAGGATCTGGAGGCCTACA
>DASTJG010000040.1:0-3055 GCA_035716785.1 Anaerolineales bacterium | reverse complement strand
AAATCGCGATGCGCGCGGAAATCGAGATGGGCAGTGGCATTGCGGTCATGGATGTGCAGCGCGAAAACGGCAAGCTGCTTGGCGCACAGCCGGCCACAGTTTTACAGGCATTTGCCGATGGACCGCGCTGGTCACCCGATGGTACGAAACTGGTTTATGTCAGTGCCGAGGGTGCGGGTGGATGGATCACCTACATCGCAGAACTTTCCAGCTCATCCGCCAGCAAAGTTCCAGGCATTCCCGAGAACGCGACAGACCCGGACTGGTCACCCGACGGAAACCAGATCGTATTTTCGAATTACACAGATCCTGCGAACCAAATCAATGATCTTTATGTGGTCAACACGGATGGATCCGGTTTCACACAACTGACGAACACCCCTACACTCGGTGAAGGGGAGCCAAGATGGTCCCCAGACGGTCAGAAGATTGTCTTTACGGCATTCGATGGGGACAGTGGGAACTTCAAAAAAGATATCTTTATCATGAACCGTGACGGGACGGACATCTTTCGTGTGACCACGGATGCAGGCAGTGACTTCGACCCAGGCTGGTCTCCGGATGGCAAGCAGATCGTCTTTGTCAGCGATCGGCATGAGAACAATGATGGCAATTATGAAGTGTACGTGATCAACGTCGACGGGACCGGCGAATTGCGTTTGACGAACAATCACTTCGTAGATCGCTGGCCGACGTGGCGAACCAAACAACCTGACGATATCCCTGTGGCAGACTGCCAGCCTGCGGTCACATTGGCAGCAGATGTGACCATCCCCGCAGGTACGCGTTTTGCGACGCCCCAGTCATTTACCAAGGTATGGAGGGTCAAGAACAGCGGAACCTGCACCTGGACACCCAGCAATTACACGCTGCGCTTTGTGGAAGGCGAGCAAATGGGTGATTTGACGCAAGTGATGATACCCGGTGCCATCCAACCCGGCGCGACCGTTGATATCCCTATTCCACAGGTCGCGCCGGATGCCGCTGGTCGGCATTCCGCCTACTGGCAGCTATTCCACCGCGATGGACAGGCTGTGCCCGGTCCCGATGGCAACCCGGTCAAGCTCGCGATAGAGATCGAGGTGCTACAACCTGGACAGGCGATCCTGCCACAGCCCCTATATTTCCTCTCCGAGCAGAGCGGCAGCGCGCAGATCTGGCGCATGGAAACGGATGCCCGCACGGTGACGCAGATCACCAATGAACCTCAGCCGGTCATTACCCTGGATGTTTCTGCCACCGGCAGCATTGCCTATGTCAGTCAGTATCAGATCTTCGTTGCCGATGCCAATGGACAGAATCGACAGGTGATCGCAAACCTGGAATCGGATATACCGGTCCGCAAACTGGCCTGGTCGCCCGATGGGACTCGTCTGGCATATCCATCAAAGGGCATCCATGTCTATGACATGACTATAGGCGAAGACAAACTTCTGATCGCAGATAACGATACCCGGGCGCCGGATCTCGTTCGCTACGAGCCTCTGGAATGGTCGCCGGATGGCAGCAAACTTCTGGCAAACACATATCTATGGGAGGGCTTCGAGCTCAATATCATCTCCGCAGCCAATGGAACCGTTTTGGCCAAACTCCCTTCGGGAGATGCCGCCTGGAACGCGGACAGCCAATCGGTCTACATTGCCTCTGCCGAATATCCGGGTCTTGTCGGTATCGAGCCAGGACTTTGGCGTGGGCCGGCAACGGGTGAGGCGCCGCAACCGCTCCTCTCTCAGACAGCAGTCTGGTCACCATTCCCTCGCCGGGATGGAACTCTTGCGTTCTTTATGTACCAGCCTGTAACACCCGAAACAAAAGAGTATGCCGCAGCACTCTACACTTCGGCGAGTGATGGAAGCCAGGCGACTGGTGTAAACTCCTGGCCGATCACGATCAGCGCCAATGACACGTTCGATGGGCTCTGGGCGGAGGATGGGCAATCGATCCTCGTCCAACTGGTCCGGCCCGCCCTGGATATCAGCGAAGTACTGTTAATTTCCGCGGATGAGAATCCGCCTGTGTTCCTCACATCGGAACCGAAAGCCTTTTGGTGGGGCAAATAATCCAACTCACAGACGTAAGGAGAGACTATGAAAATCATCAATCGTCTCGCAGATCGTTTTGCCAAAGTCCAACCTCTGCCCGAAGGGGTGTATCACAAACAGGATGTGCAGGATGAAAAGCCCTATCGCGTCCACCTGCGCTTGAAGCCGGATGGTTCGGGTCTTTTCATCCTCAATGCCTCCACCGTCCTGCAGCTCAATGCCACCGCGGCGGAATACGCCTATCACTTCATCCACGGGACGGAGCCGGAGCAGGCGGTCAAACAGATCGCGGGACGCTACCGCGTAAGCAAGGATATGGCGCGCCAGGACTACCAGGATTTCATCGAGAAGATCGAAACATTGATCTCCACCCCCGATCTGGACCCCGTTTCCTTCCTGGACTTCGAGCGGGTCGCGCCCCATTCGGCCGACCTGACCTCCCCGCTGCGCCTCGACTGCGCGTTGACCTACCGCCTGCGCGCCGACTCCAATGCGGAATACGCGCCGACCAAACGCGTCGAGCGCGAACTCACCGCAGACGAGTGGCGCACGATCCTGGACAAGGCCTGGCAGGCTGGCATCCCGCACATTACATTTACAGGCGGCGAAGCCACGCTGCGCGACGATCTGCCTGAGCTGATCGCGCACGCCGAAAAAAATGGTCAGGTCTGCGGTCTGCTCACCGACGGGTTGAGATTTAATGATGAGGGGTATCTCGATCTGCTTTTGCAGACCGGGCTCGATCACCTCCTCTTCCTTCTCCAGCCGGAAAACGATAAATCCTGGCTTGCCCTCGAAAAGGCCATGGCAGCAGATATCTTTGTGACCGTGCACCTGACTTTCAACCGGGATAATATCAAGAGCGCAGAAGTGTCCCTCGAGCGATTGGCAAAACTGGAAGTGAAGAGTCTGTCCCTGACGAGTTCGGATGCTTCCCTGAGTGAAAACTATGATGCCCTACGCGACAAAGCCGCGACACTGGGACTTACGCTCAAGTTCGACCTGCCTGTACC
>DASTJG010000039.1:0-8266 GCA_035716785.1 Anaerolineales bacterium | reverse complement strand
TGTTCCCTTCGCAAACGTCCAGGTGCTGGAGGTCGCGAATGCCAGCAATGATATTCCGTCTGGCTTTGCCACCGCGGACGGCTCACGCCCATTGACTTTCCCGGAGGACTTCGGCGCGCATGACGAGTTTCTCACGGAATGGTGGTACTACACCGGCAACCTGCAAACGCCGGAGGGCCGGCATTTTGGCTTCGAGTTGACGATCTTCCGCGTCGGATTGCAGCCGCCAACAGTTGAGCTTCCAACGGATTCACAATGGTACAACCACAGCATCTACTTTGCTCATTTTGCTGTGAGCGATATTGCCGCTGAGCAGTTCTACGCATTCGAGCGTTACTCTCGTCCGGGACCCGGACTGGCCGGCGCGCAGGGCGATCCATACCGCGTCTGGATCGAGGATTGGAGTGTCACCGAGCAGGCATCAGATGTCTATCACCTGCAAGCCGCACAGGAGAACATCGCCCTCGACCTGACCCTGACCGATGAAATCGGAGTCGTCCTGCACGGTAAAAATGGCTACAGCCGCAAAGGTCAGAGTGTTACTAACGCATCATATTACTACAGCCAGCCACGCCTGCGCGCAGACGGGGTTGTCCAGGTGGACGGCGCGCGGTATCCGGTCAATGGGCTGGCATGGAAAGACCATGAATTCAGTACGAGCGTACTCGATGAAAATCAAATCGGCTGGGACTGGTTCTCCCTGCAATTCGATAGCGGCTCCGCACTGATGCTTTTTCAATTGCGTGAACGGGATGGGAAGATTTCAGACTCATCGAGCGGGACGTTCATTACGGCACAAGGGACTTCGCAACCCATACAAAAGGATGATTTTGAGATCACCGTCCTGAACCAATGGCGCAGTCCGCACACACAAGGCACGTATCCAGCCGCGTGGGAAATCCGGCTCCATGAACCTGACTGCACCCTGGAAGTCCGTCCGTGGATGCCCGATCAGGAACTTCACTTCCCAACGGTTACATACTGGGAGGGAGCTGTGCGCTTCGAAGGCACCTGCAACGGCGCTCCCGCTCAAGGGAACGGATATGTGGAGTTAACGGGTTACACCGGGAATTTGCCGCTGCCATCGAATGGCGCAGGAAAGTAAGCTTTTCCTACCCTTCAAGTCCTCAAGAGGAGAATGACTGGTAAGCAGTATGTTCATAACCAGTCATTCATATTCACTTATCATCTTGACTACACGCAGATAAAATATCCACAATTTGCTTTACGCTACTCGGATCCATGCTTCGTGCAAATTACTTCATGGCTTTGGTAAAAACACCCGCACCCCATCGCGCTCATCCATCACATAGGCTGTCGCCGGGTAACGTAGTACGAGCGCCGTGATCCACATGTCGCCCACTGCACCGCTTGCATTCATGATTCCACAGATCCCCAGCAAAGCCACCCATAAGGTTCCCTGCAACAGCCACATTCCCAGAACAACCAGAATACTGATGAAAATGAGTGGAGCAAGCGCGATGATGACATAGTTGTTTCGAGCGAAAACAAAACCAGGAGCCGTGGCATAGAACATCATCTGTTTCCATAGAGCGCCATATTTCGGTTTTGCTCCAAAGATCTGCATCGCCATGCCATGCGTCAATTCATGTACGATCAGCGCCAGCAGAATCCCCACAACGATCATGATAAGCTCGACCAGGCCAAAATCAAAACTCGATGGCAATCTCCCCACACGGATGGCCAAAGTGGAAAAAAGAGAACCAAAGCCAATGAACAGAAGTATGCCGACGATATTCAAAGCGACGACTCGGCCAGGCTGTTCGGTCAATCTCCAATAAAGGACTTCCTGATAATCCTCAGGCAACGATCCCGAACGAAAAATTGGGTCATTCGGTGTGGACATGGTTTCAACTCAGAGAAGGTATAAATTGTAAACGAAGATTCCAGGAATTGTCCTTTTCGTTCTGTTCAACTTCCCACACGCCGGCCGGTGGCAGAGGATTCGTCGTATCGAATTTGGTTCTGTATAAAGCCAGTTCATCCGGATCGATGCCAAGTTCCTGCAATAAGAGGGCAATCGGTCCACCATGCGACACCAGACCGAGCGAGCCTGTTTCAGCAGCTTCCGTGAAAGACTCGTCAAATGCGGTTTTCATGCGCGCTCTGACCCGAATTTCGTCCTCATCCTGCATACGCCATTCTGCCAGCCTCGTTTCTTCCACACAGGGAATCTCATTCATGAAAGCCACGATCTGTGCAGTTTTGGCGGCACGTTCGAATGGGCTGTGATACAACTTGACTACATTTTGGGATTTCAGAAACGCCGCCAGTTTCTCCGCCTCCCTTTCCCCTTTTGGAGAGAGCAGCGGTCCTGGAAGTATGTCGTATGGGATGTCGGTATGATTCCAATTGGGGGTGGCATGCCTTACCAAAAAAATTTTCATCCTTCATCCTTGTTTCAGGGCATTTTCCAAACCTACGGCACCCATATTCAATTTCTGCTTTTTAACCAGTGCTAAACAAACCATCCCCAAAACAGTCAACCCGGACCAGAATGCAAAGGGAGCACCCGGCCACAAAACAGCCAGGCTGTTACCGAGCGGCGGGGCGATCACATTCCCAATACCGCTGATCGCCATCGAAAATCCGGTGGCTGTCCCGGCATAAATGGGCCCAACGCCCTCGGTCTCGATCACCATAGTGATAATAATCGCCATGAATGCGTCGCGTACAAATCCGGTCAACAGCACTGCCGGCAAAACCCACACACCGGTGACAAAACTCAACAATCCCGCGCCCAGTGCAATCATCAGGGTGGCAATCAAAAGCAGGCGTTTGCGCGAACCCAGCCGGTCGGACCAGAGCGCGATGGGCATGACGAATATCATGCTGACGGTGTGGAAAGCCGAGAGGGCTCCGTCCGCGCGCACGACATCCCAGCCTGCATTGCGCAAGTAGAGGGGCAGGTAACCAAGTATGCCCTGAATACTGCCGTTCACACCAAACAGGGTGAAACCAAGCAGCCAGATATTTCTCAACCGGAGGACATGCAAAACCGCCGCGCGCATGGACAAACGCTGCCCGGTAGCATGGTGATGCAGTGGAAGTGTACGCCCAAAGAACCAGGGGATGCTGAACAAGGCCCCGGCAATCCCATAGACGATCAATACGTTGCGCCAGCCGCCCAGCAACGGGGAAAATGTCGTGGCGCTGAGAAGGGAACCGAGCAAAAAGCCGAGCGCCATGCCCATCGAAATGAGACCATTCGCCAGTCCCAACTGTTGCGCAGGGAACCATTGTCCAATGATTTTGAAGCCGTTCATGGTGACAAAGGGGAGCAGCGCGCCAAACAAAATGACGATGACGATCATCGAGGAAAAGTCCACTGCCAGTCCGCGCGCTGCACCCAGCAGCCCCGCCAGGAGACTACTTACGATCAGCACCTGCTTGGGTCCCACCTTGTCGCCTATCGCTCCACCCAGCAGGCTGGTCAGGACAGCCAGTAAAGATCCAATCCCCCAAACAAAGCCAATCTGCACAAGGTTCAATCCCAAATCCTGTGAGATCTCCTTGGCTAAAACCGACATGCCCATGGTGGGCATCGCCACCACGAGCATGTTCGTCAGCACAACGAGGCACAGAATGTACCACTTGTAATTGATATGCACGATGTTGATTTCTGAATATCTTGTAAAGATAGACAAATACGGAGTCGAAAGCCAATCCGCGACATTCGACTCGATAATGCTACTTATCCATGCCGTGGACCTGCATGAGCAGCCCATCCACCATTGCGTCGGCGGGCATGGTCAGCGCGCCCTGCTGGAACATCAGCACGCTCACCAGCGGCATATCGTTCATCATATCCATGATGTCCATGCCAATGGCGCTTTCATTATTGCTGTGACGTTCATCGCCGCCGCCAAACATTTTGCGGCTCTGGGCTTCGATCTGGGCATAGAACGAGCCGAACACGGCTTTGCCGCGCGGGTCGGCCATCCATTCACGGATGGTGGACTCCTTGTCGAGAACGCAGGGCAGTTTCAGGGTCGATTCGAGCGTGACTGTCAGCGAGTGGCGAACGTCAGCCGCCGATGCCGCGATCAGGATATCGAAATCGCCGTCCTCAGTGATCCACTGCTTGTATTCGGGATGGTAGTAGGCAAAGGCGCGGAAGTCCAGTTGGATGGAGACAGACCGGGTCTCGCCGGGCTGGAGTTCGACTTTCGCGAAGCCTTTCAATTCCTTTGGAGGCCGCACCAACCCGGATTTCTGATCGTGGACGTACACCTGGACGACTTCCTTGCCTGCAAGTTTGCCCGTGTTGGCGACATCCACCGTGACCGTCAGCCCATCCACATCCTTGAAGTTACGCGCGGATATTCTCGGGTTGCAGTATTCAAATGTGGTATAGCTCAACCCGTAGCCGAAGGGGAACAAGACCGGCATCTCTTTGGCATCGTAGTAGCGATAGCCGATAAACAAACCTTCGCCGTAATGCACTTCTCCCGCTCCACCCGGCCAGTTGAGGTGCGCGGGTGTATCGGACAGTTTGAGCGGGAATGTCTCTGCCAGCTTGCCGCACGGGTTGACCCTGCCGAACAAAATATCGGCAATTGCCGCGCCGCCCGCCTGCCCCATCATGAAGGCTTCCAGCACAGCCGCGACGTTGTCGATCCAGGCGCTCATCGCCACCGGCGCGCCGTTATTCAGCACGACCACGGTATTCGGCTGGACTTTTGCAACTGCCTGGATCAAAGCGATCTGCTGTTCGGTCAGGTCAAGGTCATGGCGATCATAACCTTCCGATTCCTTGAAGGCCGGCAGGGCAATGTACAGCAGGGCCACGTCGGCCGATTGTGCCAGACCGACGGCCTGGTCGATCAAATCCTGGCAGAAAGAGTTGTCGGTGGGATAACCTTCGGCATAGGTCAGTTCGGAATTCCCGGCCTGTGCCTGCAACTCCTTGAACGGAACCGCAACTTTGGTCGGGTTGATGTGTGAACTGCCGCCGCCCTGGAAGTGGGCGCTTTCGGCTGCCCGGCCGATCACAGCGATATGCTGTTGTCCCTTGAGAGGCAGAACACCATTATTTTTCAGTAGTACCATGCCTTCTGTGGCAATCTGGTACGCCAGTTTGTGATGGGCATTGGCATCAAATCTGCCATTCTTAGGTGTCTCTTTGGCCTTGAAAACAATGGTCAGAATACGACGGACAGACTCATCGAGCAGCGCCTCATCCAGTTTTCCGGAGCGGACGGCTTCCACAACAGCCTTGACACGCCGATCCTGCGGTCCGGGCATTTCCAGGTCAAGCCCGCCCCTGAGCGCAGCCACCCGGTCGCGCACCGCACCCCAATCCGAGACGACCAGGCCCTCGAAGCCCCATTCATTTTTGAGAATATCGGTCAACAGATAATGATGCTCCGATGCAAAGGTGCCATTCAGCTTGTTATAAGAACACATCACCGTCCAGGGCTTGGCCTGTTTGACGGCTTTTTCAAACGCTGGCAGATAGATCTCACGCAACGTGCGTTCATCGACCTCGGCGCTGATACTGAAGCGCTGGAATTCCTGGTTATTAGCGGCATAATGCTTCAACGATGTGCCCACTCCTCGGCTTTGGACGCCGTTGATAAAGTTCACCGCCAGTTCCCCAGCCAGACAGGGATCCTCGGAAAAATATTCGAAGTTGCGGCCGCCCAACGGGGAACGTTTCATGTTCACGCCGGGGCCGAGCAAAACGTCCACATTCAAGGCGATAGCTTCCTCCGCCAGGGCCTCACCCATTTTGCGGATCAGGTTCACATCCCAGGTCGAAGCGGTACAGGATGCGGTGGGAAAGCAGGTCGCAGGCAGGCTTTGAATCGCCATCGTATTGACATCGGGTACGCGGCGAACGCCATGCGGGCCATCGGACATGATCAGCTCGGGCACGCCCAGACGTTCCACCGGAGTCGTCGTCCATGGGCTGGCGCCGGTACACAGGGCAGCCTTCTCCTCAAGTGTCATTTGAGAGATGATTGATTCTATATTTTTCATGATTTTCCGTTTCTCTACACAGTCGAGAGGTCCCACTCTTCGTAGATCTTTGGAACATCGCTGATCAGACGTTTGGTGTATGCATGACTCGGCGTCAGGATCACTGCATCCGCAGAGCCGCTTTCTACGAATTTTCCATGCTCCATGATATACACCGTGTCAGACACATAGTACGCCAGCCCGATATCGTGGGTGATGAAGATGACTGTCATCCCGGTCTCGTTGCGCAATTGCATCAACTCGTCCAGAATGGTCGCGCGCGAACAGGCATCGATCATCGAGGTCGGCTCATCCGCAAACAGGATTTTTGGCTTCAACAGGAAGATGCGGGCGATCATCAGGCGCTGCATCTGTCCGCCGGAAAGCTCGAAGGGATACTTGTTCGTCAATTCCTCGAACTTTAAGTTGACAAAGCTGCATGCCTCGGACATCATCTCGATTTTTTTCGCCCGCGGCAGACTGCCGCCGCCACGCATACGGATACAATCCAACAGCACAGTATCGATCTTGTTGAAGATATTGTAGGACGAGAACGGGTCCTGGAAGATCGCCTGAATGTTCTTCCAGTATTCCTGTTTCTTACGGTGTGAGCTGATATCGCGCTTCTTGCCCTGAAAATACACATCGCCTTCGGTGGAAGAGATCAGTCCCAGGAGGATCTTTGCCAGGGTGGTCTTGCCACTGCCCGATTCCCCCACAATGGAAACCACTTCGCCTTCGTAGAGATTGAGGTCCACATGATCTACAGCGACCGTTTTGTTACGGCCGAACCCAAAGACTTTGGTCAGACCGGACGTGCTCAGGCATAACTTCTTTTCATATGGCATTTTGGGCAGCCTCTCTCGCATACATTTCCCTCAGTTCTTTTTCCGAGAAGATACAGCGGTATGTACGTCCGCCACCGATCTCGCGGAGAGGGATAGAAAATGCGAAGCATTCTGGTTTAGCAAATTTGCAGCGCTCAGCGAACCGGCAGCCCGCCGGTGGTTTTTTGAGATTGGGCGGCACCCCGGGAATGGAGGTCAGCTTGACATCCCGCAGGCCCTTCTCCGGCACAATGATCGAACCCATTAGACCTTTGGAGTAAGGATGCAGCGGATCGAACACGGTTTCCTTGGCACTCCCCTTCTCCACGATCTGCCCGGCATACATGACCACGATATCGTCGGTCACGTTGTACAGGAGCGGCAGTTCGTGCGTGATGAAGATCATCGAGCTGATCAAACCGGTTTCCATTAATTGCCGCAGCATCTTGATGACCATCTTTTGGGATGTCACATCGAGCGCAGAAGAAGGCTCGTCCGCGATCAACACCTTGGGTAACAGCAGCACCGAGATCGCGATCACCGTGCGCTGTTTCATGCCACCTGAAAGCTCCACAGGGTATTTCTGCAGTACCTCTGCCGGAAGTCCCAGGGTCTCGAACAATTTTTTGGCACGTTCGTAAATATCTTTCTTGGTGACGTAGAGATCATGTTCCTGAACAACATCCTCGATAAAGTTGATGATCTTGCGGGTGGGGTTGAGCGCATTCATCGCGGACTGGGGAATATAGGCGATCTCGGTCCCCAGGATCATCTTGCGAACTTCATCCGGATCCATCCCCGAAATGTTGCGCCCATCGATGATGATGTCGCCGCTCGTATAGTACAGTGGCGGGAAATAGTAGCCCATCAGGCTGAGCGCCAGCGTCGATTTTCCGCAGCCGGATTCGCCCGCAATGCCCAGCGATTTCCCCTCCTCGACCCTCAGAGAAACATGGTCAACAGCATACACATCCTCCCGAAACCGGGTGATGTATTTTGTGGTCAGTTCTCGAACCTCTAACATTGCATTTGACATGTCAATCTCCTAATCTCGCAGGGCGGGATTGAATACCTGGTCGAGACCCGTATTCATTAAATTCATCGAGAACGTGATCAGAGCGATGGTGACGAGCACAGGGAAGTAGGCCCACCATCTGCTCTGGATGTGCGCCTGGTAGATCATCGCCCAGTTCATCATCAACCCCAGGGTGGGTACGTCTGTTGTTTTGGGTCCCAACCCAAGGATCGACAGACCCGCCTCCGCCAGGATACCCGATGAAATCTGCAGGATCAGCGCCATGACTACGTACGAAGCGATGTACGGCAGAATGTCGGTAAGAATGATGTGCACGATCGAGTGCCCGGAGAGTTTCGAGAGATTCACATGGTCGCGATTCCGCAGGGATACCACCTGCGCCCGCACGGCGCGAGCCGTCCAGACCCAGGAGGTGAAC
>DASTJG010000038.1:0-3419 GCA_035716785.1 Anaerolineales bacterium | reverse complement strand
TAGGCGGCGATAATGTCGCGGTCGTTGAAGACGCGTTCCTGGGCGGTCTCTTTGGCGATTCGGATCAGTGATTCACGCGTGACTCGCATAATGCTCCCTGGCTAAGGCAAAGGCAATGTCTGTTGAAACGGAGGCAGCTGGAGGCTTTGCCGGATGCGGTTCTCGATCAGCTTCAGATGTTCCGGGTTTTGGATAATGTTCAGATGATCGGTTTCAATGGTTAAAACAGGTGTATGGTCAAAAGGCTTCGAGAAGAAATCCTCGTAAGCGTGGTTGAGTTCGCCAATGTAGGAACGTTCCATCTGCCGCTCATAGGAACGGTCACGCAAAGCGATGCGCTGCATCAGCGTGTCGGTGCTGGCCTGCAGGTAGACCAGCAAGTCCGGCTTTTGGATCTTCTCTGCCAGCGCCTCATGGACTTTGTAGTACATATCCAATTCGTCGCCCCGCAGGTTGATCTGCGCAAAGAGTGCGTCCTTGGCAAAGGTGTAGTCGGCGATGAGGTCCTTTCCCGCCCCGACAATTTCCTGGACGGTCCGGCGCTGCTGATGATAGCGGCTCAGCAAAAAGAAGATCTGCGTCTGAAAGGCGTAGCGCTCGCGGTCGGCGTAGAAATCCGAGAGGAAAGGATTCTCTTCGAAGACCTCCAAAAGGATTTCGGCATTGAATGCAGGTTGAAGCAGACGGGCGAGGGTCGTCTTTCCAACTCCGATGACCCCTTCGATGGCAACGTACATGGAAGTGCTCCAGTAGTGAATTTGACTAAGGATACCATAACCCTTCGACTTCCCTCAGGGAGTTTCAGGTGTCAGGTTCTAGGTGTCAGGGATCAGGTGTCATGTGTCAGGGAAACGAGGAAAATCGTCGTACATCTCCGTGATAGACTCCAGACAATCGAAGCAGCAAAGAGGAGCATATCATGCCATCCAAAGTATTTTTCGGAACCGCGCGCCAGGCGCGGCTGGAAGCCAAAGAGACCCTGCCAGCCAAACTGGATTTAATCCTGGAACAACTTCACCTGCGCGACCGGGTGGACAAGGAAACGGTCGTCATCAAAATGCACACCGGCAACAACATGGTCTACTCGACCATCCACCCTGTGTTCGTCCGGCGGGTGGTCCAGGCGATCAAGGATGGCGGCGGCAAGCCGATCATTGTGGATGTGAACTGGGATACCGCCGGCGCGGAACAGCGCGGCTATGCATCCGAGGTGATCGGCTGTCCTGTGTATCCCGCCGCCGGACCGGATGAAAAGTATTTCTATGAGCACGAGCGACCCTACAAAAGCATTCAATCCTGGCGTGTGGCCGGGCTGATCCAGGATTCGAGCTTTCTGGTCAACTTTGCACATGTCAAGGGACATCCCAGCTGCGGGTTCGGCGCGGCGCTCAAGAATCTGGCGCTGGGCTGCCTGGCCGGGAAGACGCGCGGCGCGATGCACGATGCCATGCACTATGACCAGTACTGGTTCCCCGAAAAATGCCCCGATAAAAGCCTGCTGCCACAGATCATCGCGGCCTGTCCCTTCGACGCTGTTGTGGAAGACAAGGAGCATCCCGGCAACCTGCACCTGCACATGGAACAATGCAACCAGTGCGGGCGCTGCCTCAAGGTCGCGCCGGAGGGCAGCCTGAAGATCGACGCGGTCAACTTCCACACCTTCCAGGAGGCCTGCGCGCACGCGGTCGATATTGTCCTTTCCACGTTCGCGCCGGGCAAGGCAGTGCATCTCAACCTCGCCACACACATGACCCCGGTCTGCGACTGTTTCGGGTTCACGTCCATGCCGATCCTGCCGGATGCGGGCATCTTCGGCTCCGACGACATCGTCGCGCTCGACACAGCCACGCTGGATGTCATCGGCAAAACGCGGCTGATCGAGGAGAATCTCCCGACAACGATGGAAGTCCATACTCGCGAGGGACATCCCTTCCGCTGGCTGCACGGTCCGCACAAGGATCCATATAAAGTTACGGAGTACAGCGAGAAGCTCGGCATCGGCTCGCGCGAATACGAACTGGTGGATGTACTTCCGCTGGAAACCCCGGAACGAGCCTCCATGCCGTATATCGCGGCGCATTGATTGGTGTCAGGCTCAAAGAATCAAAAATCCCCTTCCGAGTTTGGAAGGGGATTTCTACATTTACGCAGCGACCGGATGGGGTCGCGCAGTCGCCAGGTAGATGACGGTCAACACCAGGAACACAACTGCCAAATAGACCGGGATCGCTTCCAGGGAGAATTGTTGAGCAAGGACGCCAGCCAGGCTCGGCACAACTGCCGCGCCCAGACCGGCCGCGGCGATCTGCATCCCGATCGTATTGGCGGCGTGATGCTCGCCGACGCGCGCGCTGGTCCCGGAGACCAGGCCGGGGAAGATCGGCGCAATGGCGAACCCGATCACCGAAACGGCGATGATACTCGCCTGTGGAAAGGGATTCCACCACAATAACAGCGAACCAGCTAACGCCAGGAGGAATCCGGCCTTCAGCAAATTCGCGATCCCAAAGCGGCGTGTGAGCAATCCGGCCAGGATACGCCCGACCGTGAACATAGCCCAATAACTGCCCGCCCACAGACCTGCCACGGCCACCGGTACATTGCGCGAGAGCGTCAGCAGCGAATACGTCCAGCTGCCGAAGGAAACCTCCGCACCTGTATACAGCAAAAAGAGCAAGAGGTTGAGCCATACCGCCGGCTGTCGAAGTGTCTCCCCGAACGGGGTGCGGTAATCCATCAGGTGGCGTTCCTGTTCCTGTGCGTGAGGTGCGCCGTTGTTATTTTGCCACATCCGCATCGTCAGAAGAAAGCTGAGAGCCAGCAGCAATTGGGCAGTCCCAACGACACGGTATCCGAGTTGCCAGGAACCAAACACGGTCAAGCCGGTCGTCATGATGATCGGGCCCATCGTCACGCCCACGCCAAAGCTGGCATGCAACCATTGCATCAAGCCTTCCCCGAAGTGGGAGGCGACGTAGGTATTGAGTCCCGCGTCGATCGCGCCTGCGCCCAGGCCGGATGCCACCGCCAGAGACACCATCATCCACCAGGAGGGCACCAGGGTATAGCCGAGCAAAGCCGAGGCAGTCAACGCGCAACTGACAGCCAGCGTCCCGCCCACCCCCAAACGGGACATGACCTTGCCGCTGAAGAAACTGGAGAGCATATAACCGATTGTCCCGGCGAAAAAGAATGCTCCGACCGAATCCAGCCGCAGGCTAAAGTTTTCACGAATGGAGGGCCAGGCCACGCCGAACAGTCCATCCGGCATGCCCAGAGAAATGAAGGCGAGATAGGCCAGGGCGATCAGGCCGAGTTTAGATCGATATGAAGTTTTTGTGATTGCGGTCAAGGGAATTACCAACCAATCTGATGTCGCATCGATGAAATATTGAACCGCCGGATTTTATCATAGCTAT
>DASTJG010000037.1:0-4007 GCA_035716785.1 Anaerolineales bacterium | reverse complement strand
GTTACGCGGATACCTGACGGGAGTTATCTTCGTTTTCCAGGCGAGGGTCCTCTGCATGCTCTGTGTAGAGATAACACTTCACGATCCGCCGTTCAACTTGCACATCCGGCGGATCGACTTTTTGGCAAATTTCCATCACGTGCGGGCAGCGTCCTGCGAACTTGCAGCCTACCCGCCCGTATTCTTTCACCTCTGTTGTTCCAAGCGAAATATGCTTGGCCCATGACTCTCTTTCTTTAGGCGCGGGCTCAGGCACCGATTCCTTGAGCAGTTGTGTATAGGGATGGAGGGGCCGATCTAAAACATCCTCTACCGGGCCCGATTCAATGATAAAACCGCGCAGCATGATCCCAATGCGGTCGCTGATATAGTAGGCCGTCGCCAGATCATGCGTGATGTAAATGACGCTCACCTTCTTTTCATCCCGCAACTTGCGGAACAGGTTGACGATTTCCATACGTAACGAGGCATCGACCATCGAGACGGGCTCATCGGCAATGATCAATTTAGGCTGGGAGATCAGGGCCCGTGCGACCGAGACACGCTGGGTCTGCCCGCCGGAAAGCTCGTGAGGATACCGGTTGCTCACTTCTTCCAGCGACAATCCCACATTCCGGAGCGCTTCTTCGACAACCCGGATGGCAGCCTTACGATCGGCCGCCATCCCGAAATTCAATGCGGTATCGAACAGATAAGCATCCACCCTGCGCAGGGGGCTGAAGGTTTCAAACGGATTCTGGAAAACTGGTTGAACTTTTTTCATGAACTCTTTGAACTCGGATCGATTGCGGACAGTTGCCAGATCGCGCCCTTCAAACATTACCTTGCCCCGGGTCGGTTCAAGGTCACGCAGGAGTAGGCGAGAGAGGGTGGTCTTTCCGCTGCCGCTTTCACCTGCCAGGGTAAAAATCTCCGGTTGATCCATGTCCAGCGAGAAGGAAACATCGTTGACTGCTACAAGGAGGGAACCGCCAACCAGTCCACCAATATGAAATTCGACGGTTACATGTTGAACATCCAGCAATTTATCGGTTGCAGTCATAAAGAGTTCTCTTTTACCAGATGGCAGGCCACGCGATGTCCGTCACGAACGGTGACCAGCTCAGGGACTTCGGTCCGGCAGATATCCATGACATAAGGACAGCGTTCGTGAAAACGGCAACCACTCGGCGGATTGGCAAGGTTTGGCGGGGCGCCTCGTAAGCCAACCTTATTCGATCGTTCCCCGATCATTGGCAGCGAATGAATAAGATGCTGTGTATAAGGATGGAGCGGAGCGTTGAAGATGATTTCGGTCGGTGCTTCCTCGGCGATGCGGCCGGCATACATGATCATGACCCGATCCGCCACGTTGGCATGCACCGCCATATCATGGGTCACCAGCAGGACTGTATTGTTACTCAGGGACTGGATATCCTTGATCATCTGCAGGACCCCGCGCTGGACCACCACATCCAGCGCCGTGGTTGGCTCATCGGCAATGATCAGGCGGGGATGGAACACGGTCGCCAGGGCAATCGCCACCCGCTGCCTCATTCCGCCAGAAAGCTGGTGAGGATAGGAGGTGAGAACCTCGGTCGGGAGTCCCAGCCGGTTGACATGCTCGCGTACCTGTTCGAAAAATTTCTTCTTATCCGGGATACCCTCGTGCGTATCAACAATATCCTCGAAGGTTCTGATGATCTTCCGCACCGGGTTGAGGACGCTCATGGAGCCCTGCATTACATAGGAGATTTCCTTCCAGCGCAAATCACGCCGGAGCTCTTCCTGGGAAATATGCAGCATATCGACATCATGGGTCCCAAAATGATAGCTAACGCTCCCCGAATTTACTTTTAGTGGGGGCTTGAGATTGCCAGAGATCACCTTGATCAAGGTCGTTTTGCCACAGCTCGACTCGCCTGCCACGCCATAAATCTCATTTGGCTTGAGCTCAAAAGAAACTCCGTCGACGGCCCGTACGGTCCGTGAGATTCCATAGATCTCAGTCCGGTAATACGCGGAGAGGTTTTCTACGCTTAATAGTGCCACAGGTTATGCTCCAATCAGGCGCAGGCGAGTTCGTGGATCAATGTACTCATTGATACTTGCGAAGAACAGATACAGACCGAGAAATAGAATGATAGCTACCAGAGCCGGTGCAGCGATCCACCACCAGACCCCTGCCACTAATGCCCCGTGCTGATTGGCCCAGAAGAGTGCGGTTCCGAGGGAAGGGGTGGTCAGATCTGAAAGCCCGAGAACACTCAAAGTGACTTCCGTTCCAATGGACCACAGCAGGTTATTAATGGTGGTAGCGAACACGACCGGCAGCACGAAGGGAAGGTGTTCGTTGATCGTGATCCAAAATCCGTTGGTCCCGGAATAAACCGCGGTCCGTGTAAATGAGCGCTCCTTCAGGCTCAGCACCTGGGAGCGAATCAGGCGGGCGTCATAAGGCCAGCCAAAGAATCCCAGGACGACACCCAGCAGGAACAGGTTCATCATGTCGCGCAGCAGGAAACCCAGCAGGATCAGGATAGGCAGCAGGGGCATAATCACGAAGCTGTCGTTGACCGACATCAGCACCCTGTCGAGCCATCCACCCTGATACCCGGCGGTGAGACCAACTATGATGGCGATCACGCGAGATATAACCGCAGTAATCACCCCCATGATCAGCGAATTGCGCACCGCAAAGGTCAGCCACCAGAAGATGTCCTGGCCCCGGGAGTTGGTGCCAAAAGGGTGTGCAAGCGAGGGGGGTGCATCCATCGCCACCACGAAAGTCTTGTTCGGATCATCGGGAGAAACGAAGGATAGCAGAAACATCACCACTACAGCTGCTAATAAAATAAAGGCAAAACGGAAGCGGCCGTCGTATCTGAGCAGATCACGCAAGACTCTAAGCATAGGTTGACCTCCTATTGATATCGCACCCGCGGATCGAATAGTGGGTAGATCAGATCCATGAGAAAAACGGTGACAGCCACGCCGACGATCGAGTAAATGGCGATGCCCATGATCATGGAATAATCATTCCTGAGGACCGCGGCCATAGTCAGCATGCCGAGCCCCGGGAAACCAAAGACGACCTCCATGATGAGGGCGCCGCTAAAGACCGTTCCAAGCGACATAGCCAACCCGGTGAGTTGTGGCAGCAAAGCGTTGCGCATGATGTAATAATTGAGGATCCTGCTTTTTTTCAGGCCGGCGGTTTCAGCATAAACCACATAGTCCTCGGAGATGATGTTGGAGGTAAGTGATTTCATACCGATAAACCAGCCGCCAAACCCGACCAGCACCAGGGTGGCTGCCGGAAGCACGGAATGCTTGATGTAGATCCAGATAAACGCGAGAGACCAGCTGGGATGAGTCCCGATTGGGTAAGCCCCGCTGAAGGGGAAGATCGGAATGAAATAGGCAAACACCACCAGCAGGACGATGGCTACAATGTAGTATGGGATAGGACGGACAGCCTGGCCAAGCACCTCAATCACGTTCAAGGCTTTGCTTTTAGGATAGTAACTGGACAGGGCGCCGAACAGGTTGCCAAAAATCCACGAAATAATCACGGCAGTGATCAGCAGACTGAGGGTGTACGGCATGGACTGGCCAATCATCTCAGACACCGGGGTCGGGAAATTAGCGAGCGAAGGGCCGAGGTCACCCCGGAGCAAGCGACCCCAAAACGCGAAATACTGCTGGACTGGACTGCCAGACAGGCCGTACAAATCTGTCAAAGCGGCGCGCATGGAGGCGATGGATTGAGGGTCGAGGCTCTCACCCCTCGCCATCATCATGGATATCTGCGCTTCTACCGGGTTTGTGGGAGCGAGCCGCGGAATGATAAAGGTGACCGTGATCCCAACAAAAATGATCGTCAAGAACTGGAGGAAGCGCGGAATTAAATAACGGAGTATGAACCTTCGCATTTGGCCTACCTCTAACATGAGGCTCCACAGCGGCTGCCATTTTAGACAACCGCTGTGGAGAGGAGAGAATGTTGCTGCTGCCTTTTTCCTCGA
>DASTJG010000036.1:0-4380 GCA_035716785.1 Anaerolineales bacterium | reverse complement strand
TGATCTTCGACGGTCTGATGTGTTTTATCGATGATGAGTGAATTGCCACCAATGGCAACTACCGCGAGTTTGTTTTTGGCCATGTCTTCTCCTTGGTTACTATTGCTTACGCCATCGTCAACGCCATCACGGCTTTCTGCGCGTGGAGGCGGTTTTCCGCTTCATCAAAGACGACCGAGTTGGGGCCATCCATCACTTCGCTGGTGACTTCGACATCACGGTCGGCGGGAAGCGGGTGCATGTAGATGGCATCCTTCTTTGCAACCTTGAGTTTGGCCGCATCCATGATCCAGTCTTTGTACGAATCCTGAAGCTTCTTGCCTTCCGTCTTGTCATTGGTCGTCAACAGTGGTCCCCAGGACTTGGCGTAGATCACATCGGCATCCTTGCAAGCCTCGGTCATGCCATCCTTGCTATCGATGATCTCAAAGCCGGCGCCGGCGATGCGGGCCTGTTCCTTGGCCTGCTCGACAATTTCGGGCATGAGCTTGAACTCGGGCGGATAGGCCAACGTGACATCCATGCCAAAGCGCGGCATTTGGAGAATCAGGGATTGGGGCACAGAGACCGGTTTGAGATAGGAGGCGGCGTACGCCCACGAAACGACCATTTTCTTCCTGCGCAGGTCACGGCCTTTCTTTTCCATGATGGTCATCAGGTCCGCCAGGCATTGAAAAGGATGGTAAATATCGCACTGCATGTTCAGGACCGGCGCCCGGCTATACCTGGCAACGTCGTTCAGGTATTTGTTCCCATCGCCAAAGTCACAGTGCCGGATGGCAATGCCATCGAAATAACGGCCGAAAATTTCGCCGATCTCCACCGGGGTATCGCCATGCGAGATCTGGGTGGTATTCGAGTCGATGAATGCGCCATGTCCGCCAAGCTGCGCAATGCCGGCTTCGAACGAACCGCGTGTGCGCGTGGAGGAAAAGAAGAACAGCATCGCCAGAACTTTATCGCGCAGATACGCATGGGGTTCACCGAGAGCGCGCTTGCGCTTCAAATCCCAGGCTACATCCAGAACAGTTTCGACTTCCTCCTTCGTGAAGTCCAGGTCGCCAATCAAGTCGCGACCTCTAAAATTAGTTTGCATTGTACTTGTCTCCTTATTTGGTCATCTGATAATTTCAACAGTAGTCTTTGATATACAACACACGTTGGCGCCATTACTCGACCAACGGATTATTTTGCTACTCGTAACACCTCGGCGTTCACACATTTTCCATCTTCCCAATAAAGTCGTGCTCCCTCGCAACAATCCACCGCCCACCCCCAGGGTTCATAATCGGCGTCCGGGAACGAAGCCACCACCCCCAGTTCAAGGACGCCTCCATGATTGATGACCAACGCGGCGCGCCCATCGGCGAGGTAATCTGCCAGCCCGGCGTAATAGCCGGCAAGCTGATTTGCATATCGTTCCGCCTCGCCGCCGCGCTTGACTGCTTTGGCATAGGCAGCGAACGACTGCGGCCACGGAGCTTCGTGTTCAACGTCATCCCTATAGCTACTCATCAATTCGATCTGCTCATCGACCGCGAATCCCATCGCAATGGCAGTCTCGAAGGCACGCGGCATCGTGGACGTGACCACGCGATCAAAAGGCCCCAGGTTCTGCCCCACGAGGCGCGCCAGCGTGACACCCGATTGGTTCAAATGGATACCGGGCTTCGCGCGAATGGAGTGACGTCGGATTTCGATCGTTTTCATGGGGCAGGTAGTCACTTAAACACGTACACAGGTACACAAGTCGTGTTTACCTGTGTACGTGTTTACTGTTTTCCTTTACTCCATCGCACCCAGAACCAACGCCAGCAGGGTCATACGCATGACAACGCCGTTGAAGGCTTCCTGCCAATAACGCGACCACCTGGTGATATCCACGTCGGTGGGGATCTCGTCCATGCGCGGCAGGGAGTGCAGCAGGATCGCGTCGGATTTGGCCTTCGTGTACAGCAGCTCGCGCGTGATCTTGTAGTTGGCGGGCGTGAGGTCGAGTTCGCCTGTACGTTCATCGCGGGACTTGGTGTAATCGGGCTGCACCACCGGCTCGACCAGGATCACATCGGCATCGGCAATGGCTTTCTCCACGTGATCCACTTCCTGGAAGTTCACGCTGAAACCGCTGAGTTCCTTCTTGAACTCATCCGTGAGTCCCATATCCGGAGGAGAGACGAAGGTGATCGGGCAGTCGAACTGGCTCAAAGCATAGCCAAGGGAGTGCATCGTGCGCATGCGCATGTCGCCCACCGCCAGCCACTTGAGCCCGTCGATGCGGCCCTTCTCGCGCAGGACCGTGTACAGGTCAGTCAGGATCTGGGTCGGGTGTTCGCCCCAGCCATCGCCGCCGTTGATGATTGGGATGCTCGCCCACTTGGCGGCTTCGTGCGGCGCGCCCTGCTGGAAGTGGCGCATCACGATCACATCGCCGTAGTATTCCAGCATCTTGACTGTATCTTTAATAGACTCCTGGTAGAAGTCACCGGCGCGGGTCATCTTGGCATCCGAGAAGCCCGTGACGTGGCCTCCCAGGCGGTGCATGGCGGCCTCATGAGCCAGGCGCGTGCGCGTCGAGGGCTGATAGAACGCTGTTACCAGAGTCTTTTCCTTGAGCAGGTCCACATTCTTGCGTCCACGTGCGATGACCTCCATCTGCGCGGCAACTTCGAAGACATGGAAAAATTCGTTCCGCTCGAACTCCTTGAGTGAAAGGATGTCACGACCAGCAAAACTACGCATACGAACCTCCGATTCAGATTAGGATTTTGACGTTACAAGGTTTCCAATGCCGCTAACGATTTCCTTCTTTGGCGGTTATGCAAACAGGTAGACACGTAAACAGGTAAACAGGTATACCTGTCTACTTATTTACGTGTTTACTCAATACACTCGGGAACAAGGCATAAAACTCAGTCGCCGCGACCACCTCATCCAACGGGACCTGCTCCAGGCTGGTGTGAGCGAACTTCTCATCGCCGGGACCAAACCCGATCGAAGGGATGCCCGCTTTGCCGGCCCAATACGTTCCATTGGTCGAGAAGTCCCACGTGCCCAGTGAACGCTTCTCGCCCCATAGTGCTTCGATCGTGCTTTGCCCTGCCTGAGTCAACGGATGTTCATCCTCCAGCAGCCAGGGCGGGTAGAACTTCGAGATCGGAAAGACAAAGCCCGTGTAGGAGGGCGCGTCGTAGAACAGCTCCTCGACATGGATCTCATCCTGCAAATAATCGGGGATCAGCCCTTTGATCTGTGCAATGACCTCGTCGCGCGGCTCGCTCAGGGTGATGCGGCGGTCGATGTAGATCGTGAACTGATGAGGAACGGCGTTGAGCGAAGCTGTATCCGCCTCGGCGTGGGTCACGGCAATGGAGGGATGTCCCTGCACGGGGTGAGAACCCATCCCGAAGCGCATGCGGCGATCCAGTTCGCGGATCTGCGAGATGATCGAACTCATCTTGTACACAGCGTTGTCACCCAAATAGTGCGAGGCTGCGTGGGCCGAACGACCGACGGCTGTGATCTTCAGCTCGATGCGCCCCTTGTGACCGCGATAGATCTGCATTTTGGTCGGCTCGCCGATGATGACGAAATCGGGGCGGATGCCGGGGTCCACTTCCACGAAGGTGTTGGGCGCGATCCCATCGCACCACTCTTCCATGTTGCCGAAATACCAGGCCGTCATGTCGTCAAGAAGTCCCAGTTCATTTGCAAACGACAAGCCATAGACCATACCCGGCGTGGAGTTTTTCTCGTCACAGGCACCGCGCGCGTACAGGATCCCGTTCTCCACTTTGCCGTGGAACGGATCCCACTCCCAGGCGGCGCGATCGCCAATCCCCACGGTGTCGATGTGCGAGTCATAAACCAAGACGCGTTTTCCTGAACCGATGCGGCCCAGGATATTGCCCATCTTGTCGAAGCGAACTTCGTCGAAGCCGAGCTTCGTCATCTCCGCGCCGATGCACTCACCGACCTCTTTCAGTTGTCCATCCATGCTTGGAATAGCACAGATCTCGCGCATGAACTTAATAATGTTCTCGCGGTTCTGTTCGACCCTTTGTTTGATTTCCTGAATAATCACAACTACCTCGAATAAAAATTTCAAACCGTCATTGCCCCGGCGAAAGCAGCCGGGGTTGCGAGCGGAGCGGGCGTAAGTTGCCCTGCGTAGCGAAGCAATCTCATCTCAAATCAAGTGACTTTTAACTTGATTTGAGATTGCTTCCCGAAGGCTCGCAATGACGAAAGACTTGTGCTGTGCTCTCCCCCGGCACCGAACCACCGGGACGGTGTGTGGCAAAGTTAGGGATTCCCAATCCGCCTCACCACATGGAAATTGAAATATCCTGGACTGAAATAGCTGAACGTGTAATCCAGGAT
>DASTJG010000035.1:0-2115 GCA_035716785.1 Anaerolineales bacterium | reverse complement strand
TAAAACGCCATTTTACAAAACTCCAAAATCATGTCACTCTGAGGGAGCGCTCGCTGCGACCGAAGAGTCTTTACTCACAGTCGGAGATCCTTCGCTACGCTCAGGATGACATAGGACTACATTTGAATAATATTTTCCTTTACAGGCTGTCCATTCTGGACATGCTGCTTCATGATCTTCTCCGCAACTTGCGTGTTGACCTTGCCGTACACAACCTTGGGCTGATCGCCAAAGATTACCTGGACAATAGGCTCCTGCTCACACACGCCGATGCAGCCGGTCTGCGTGACAGTCACGCCGCTGACATTCTCGTTCTCGATGTAGTTCAGAACGCTCTTCATGGTGTCGCGCGCACCGGCGGCGATCCCACAGGTCCCCATGGCGACAATGACCTGGACGTTGCCCGGGGTGGCTTTCATTTGTTTCTTCTGCAGCGCCTCTTCACGAATGCGCTTGAGTTCTTCCAGTGACTTAATGGCTGGCATAAACTTCTCCTTTGTTGTTCAGCTACGAAACCGTTTGTGGCGCCAGCGCTTCGATGCCTTCCTCGAGCATGCCGCGCACAAAGGTTAATATTTCGGGTTCGGTCAGTGAGAGGTCGCCCAGCTCACTTTTCAATTCTGCATCGTCAAACACAAATTCCTGGCTGGTCCCGGTCTTGTCGGTGACCCGGTACCCAAAGATCCAATGGATCGCAGGATGAGAGATCAGCGCTGTCAAAAAAGTGGAGGACAAATCGCCGAGCGGCATGCGGTCGATATTGCTGTGACGGAAGACCGCTTCGACTTTGGTCCCATGTCCGGGTTCCGACTGCAGGCTGAAGCTTCCCTCCGCCTGTTCCGCGGCCAGCTTCAAAAGAGGGATTCCGAGTCCAACTTTGCGTGTCGTGCGTGTGGTATAGAACGGGTCCTGCACATTCCTCGCCGTTTCCGCGTCCATGCCGCGCCCGTCGTCGCTGACGGAGACGGTGAGCAGATCCTTGTGCAAATCTTCGTGGACTTCAATGCTGATATTCCGGCTGTCGGCGGCGGCGCTGTTTTCGGCGATATCGAGCAGGTGCAGGGCGATCTCCCTCATTCTTACTTGCTTTCTCTTACTGCTGGACTTTTTTGACGATCTGCGGGAACTTGTTCGGTTTTACCTTTCCCTGGACTTCATCGTTGACAACGACCACGGGCGCCTGGCTGCAGGCTCCCACGCAACGGCATTCCTCCAGGGTGATCATGCCATCCGGGGTTGTCTCGCCAAGATCGATGTTCAGCATCTGCTTGGCTTTTTCCACCAGCTGCGGCACGCCGGCTACATAGCAGGCGGTTCCCAGGCAGAACTTAATGGTGTGCTTGCCGCGCGGCTGGGTCTTGAAAAAGGAATAGAACGTCACCACGCCGTGGACCTGGCCCAGCGGGACATTGAGCTGTCTGGCAATGTAAGCCTGCATGGAGGGGGAGACGTGACCGATCTTTCCCTGGACTTCGTTAAGTACCAGCATGACTGCGCCGGGTCGTTCCTTGTTTTCGGCAATGGCCTGGTCGATAATGGATTTCTGTTCCGTCCTGGTCAGGGGATCGTTTTCCGGAACAGTTTTTGTAGAGCTCGTCATAATTTGGATACCTTTGATACACAGTGCCGCATGGCGATTTAATCCTGGGCTTTGGATTTCAACGATAGGGTCAGTTGAGGCGCCCGGTCATATTGGACAGATGCGGCTATAATTGTGATGATTTTCACAATTAGTTTAATCGTTCCCTATACAAAAGTCAATCGCCAAATGTCACATAAAAACCGGTACATTGTGGGATTAAGACAGGGGATTTATACATACATCCCGCCCGTCGATTTTTTTGAGCGCCATGCTGATCTCCAGCAGGGTGGGGGAGAGCAGAGTAAAGATTGTCGTGCCGAGAAACTCGTCCAGCCGGTGAACATCACCGCTTTGGATCAGGGGATATTGGCGCAGAGCAGGAAAGAACTCGCCGGCTTTTTCGGGGCTGGTACGGCGCGTAATTTCCAGGGCGGGCACATTCCATTGTTCCGAGATCAGGCCCAGGGTGGGGAGAAGACCGTATGTCGTCCGCTCCACGTGCGCAGGGATGACGATGCCTCCCAATGTACTGA
>DASTJG010000034.1:0-6193 GCA_035716785.1 Anaerolineales bacterium | reverse complement strand
GTGCAGGGTGAATTGAGTTCTTCTTCCATCACCTTGATGGCAGATTCAGGTCGTCCACGTTGACGCGCGTCATCCAGGATACGGGTCTTATACGTTTCTGCGGCGGCTTTCGGGTCAATGTTTACTGCCCATAGATTCGGTTGCCCGCTAACACCCGTGACATCATCACCCACTGGTGTATCCAGCACGTCGCCCAAATGCGCGGCGGGATCCGTAGTTAAGAGTAGAGTTTTGTGTCCCTGACGCGCCAACCAGACTGCCGTAATGCACGAGGCGACCGTCTTACCGACACCACCTTTGCCCGCGAAGAAAACCGTCCGTCGATGACCATTGGGCTGGACGCGTGCCCGCACAACGTCAAGAGAAGAAGCAAATGATTCATCCTGCGGCTGGATATGTACCGCATCATCCGCCCTGGACTCTGATTCGCCATCGAAGAAAATTCTTCCCACCTCACGTAGTTTGCTTACGCCGCTGATTTCGTCTGCAAGCAGAGTCATGCGTTGTTTGGGATACGGAAAACTGGACTCGATTTGCACCAGGTAACGCGCCTGCATGTCCGCCCGCGCGGCGAAGAGCGGATTCCGTCTGCCCTCAAGCGGGATGATACCGTTGACGATCAGGCTGAAATTTTCGATCTCCAGTTTGATCAATTCATCAATGGCGCGACGGGTTTCTTTGATTGAGATTGCTTCGGGATGTAGAACAAACACAAAACTGGTTTGCCCGGACTTCCGCATGGCGGAGAGCGCGCGCTCATACTTGTGCTTGGCATCCTGAATGGCCGCCGCAGGTCCAAGACAGGTCTGCCCGCTGCCCGCGCTGGCGGCGTCGATGGACTGGCTCCATTCAGCGGGTAGTTCAAGCAGGCGGATGGTATGACCTGTGGGTGCGGTATCAAAGATGACGATATCAAAAGTCACACCATCATTAGCGGGTACATCCACAAAATCAGTAAAACGGTCGAAGGCGGCGACTTCTGCCGTGCAGGGACCACTCATTTGCTCCTCCATGACCTGCACAATTTGTGGAGGAAAGGCCGCACGGATGGGTGACATGGCGCGGTCGATATATTCCTGTGTGGCTTGGTCCGGGTCGATTTCCATCGCGGACAAATTCGGCACGTCCACAATCGGTGTCACCTGATGCCCGATTTTCTGCTTGAAGACGTCCGCTAAATTCGAGGCGGGATCCGTGGTGACAATCAGTGTGCGCTTGCCTTCGTCTGCATAACGTACTGCATGAGCACAAGCCATGCTGGTCTTGCCCACACCACCTTTGCCAGAGAAGAAAATAAATTGAGTCATCTTATTGCTCCGTCGAGAGCAGCATGGATTTCCTCCACACTGGGATAGGCACCCACTTTGATAACCTTGCCACGCACGACGGTAATCGGCAGGGCTTCCATCTGCTTTTCACGTACCAGTTTCATTACATCAGTATTGCCCAAAAATGCGCCGGGCTGGCTAGCCATCTGGTAGCGTTCTACGCGCAGATTATTATGTTGAAGTGCCAGGATCATTTCATTTAGATCCAGCAAAGTTTGATCAAGGGTTGGACCGCAGAGTCCGGTAGGACAACACATCGGCGGATCGAAAAATTCCACATCGACGGGCGCGATTGACGTTGGCAGGGTATTTAGTACAGGGATAACATTGCTCATAATAGGATTGTTCCGTTCGCGAAATAGTTACTACTTTTTGGCTTCCACTGTTTCAGGGATCGAAATTAGATTCTTGGGACCGCAAGTGGCACGCCGTGGTTTGATCCGCGCGGGATCAAAGAACATGCCGAACGTTGCATTGAGTTCGTCCAGCGCGGTGCGGTTGATCGAGTAATACACCCAGCGGGAATCCACTGGATCGCGTTCCGCATCCACCAAACCTGCCGCACGCAGTTTGCTCAAGTGGTGGGAAATCAAGTTGGGCGGCATTTGCAGGAAATCCCCAAGTTCACAGTTGCATTGCACACCTTCCATCAACAGGTTGAAGATGAGCAGCCGCTTCGGCTCTGCCAAGACCTTGAGTTGTTCTGCCAGGATCTCCAGATTGACAGGGGAAGCAAGAGAGGGGTGTGAAAAATAGTTCAACATACGTTGAATTATATGCTCCGCTTACAGAGCTGCTCAGTGAGTGATGTCATTAATTGTGAGTGAGCTTTGTCAAAAACGACGAGCAGACTGGCCCCCGCGCCGAATAGCTATCACCTGGCCAAAATGGAGACGGCGATTTCTTCGGGTATGGGTCCGCCCAAATCAAATATGTCCGCCACCAACGATAATCATTTGTGGCGTTGATTTCTTTAGCCACAGAAGTCTCCATGTTAGGAATTTGCTTTGAGCAGTTTGACCATTTCTTTTTCAATGTCATCCCGCACAGTGCGAAAGACGTTCATGACTTCCTCCTCTGTGCCTTTGGCTTTGGCAGGGTCAGGGAAACTGTGATGGACGCGCTTGCCCTTTCCCAGCCAGAGGGGACATTCCTCCGCCGCCGAATCGCAGACGGTGACTACGAGATCAAAGTCCACCTCCCGGAATTCGTCTGCCAGTTTCGAACGCCCCTCGTGCTGGACCCCGATTTCCGCAAGCGCTTCCAGCGCCCTGGGGTGGACGTAGCCGGCAGGCTTTGTCCCTGCACTGAAGGCCTGCCACGTATCTCCCAGCCGCGCGTTGACGATCGCTTCCGCCATTTGCGAGCGGCAGGAATTGCCCGTGCACAGGAATAAGACTTTTTTCATGGTGATCTCCTCACTCGTGTTTTACCACGAGTGGGAGAAGCATAGGTTATCGTCTTGTTAACGGTCATCTGCCGCAACTACAATTTGGACCACAGGTCCCTGAGCAGTTTGAGCATCCGTCATTGGAGTGCGACACGAACAGACCCGAGGTCAGGACCTGGCGTGTCTTCTTGCTTTGGCACTGCGGGCATTTCGGTTTGAGTCCCTGCTCCTTTTCCTTGAATGTGGCGCGCACTTCGAAAACAGTCTGGCAGCTTTGGCATTGATGATCATAAAGCGGCATGATCAGGGCCTCGTGGCTTCACGACTCCTGCATGACGGCATCTGCCAGCCAGGTGGTAACCTCAGTAGGCCCCGGGATGCGGCCCGAGGCAACGACCTTTTCGTTGATGACCAGACCGGGGGTGGAGAGGATGTTGTATTTCAGGATGTCATTGTGGTCGGTCACTTTGATGATTTCCGCCTCGAGTGCCATATCTTCGACAGCCTTGCGCGCGATCTGTTCCACGCGCTTGCAGTTGGCGCAGCCGGGACCGAGAACTTTGATGGTAAGCATTGTTTGTTCCTCCATATGAGATTGAAAAGAATTTAGTGTGCAGCCGCGGCGACCGGTTGGCTGTGGCGTTTGACAAACCACAACAAACCCGACAGGACTGCCAGAAATGCGATCAGATACACGGCTACCAGTCCGATGCTGGCGCCATCGACCCAGGTGCCGTAGATGAGGCCTGCCAGGGTGCTGAAAAGCGCCACCCAGGCAACATATGTCCAGGATTTGAGCCGTCCAATGATGGTGGAAATGATGAGAATGCTTTGCAGGCTGAGCTCAGGATCGGCCATCAGATAGGCGAGCAGCGGCCCGCGGTGCATGCCGAGGCTCAGGAACATCTGCGCGATGGGAACCTCCACCAGGGTGGGAAAGTACATGAACACGCCGAAGACCACACCTGCCAGGTTGCCCAGCAGCGTGTTCTGTCCGGCGAGCGCTTCGATCCACTCCGGTTTGATGATGGCGCGGATCACGCCGACGGCGAACACGCCCGCGATCAACAGCGGGAAGATCTGTTTGATGAATTTCCAGGACTCCCACAGGAAGTCACGGGTTTCATCTTCAGTGAGTTTGGTTTTGAGGATCCAGCCAAGAATAGCAAGAGCGATTAAAACACCGAAGAACTTTCCGTTGATCAGAATATCCAGCCCGCCCGAATGGGGTGACATGCCGACCGCGGCGATTAACAGGGTCAGGGCGACGAGTCCGAGCGCCGTCCACGTCCAGGCATTGACCCCGTCAAAGATATTTTCCATCCCCTTCCAGGATGCGAGTCCGATCAGCACGAGCAAGCCGATCAGAATCGCGCCTTGTGCCGTGACACCCTCCTCGCCTTTGCTGGCATCGTAGGGAACGAGGTTGTAAAGAAAATCCTGGAACCGATCCATGCCGGAGATGGGGAAGGTTAAGGTCGCATATGTATTCGTCAGTAAACTGACTTTGAGTGTGCCGGAAAGCAACAGCGTGACCAATACAAGCAGAAAGATCAAGGCAACCCGGCGCATTTTCCCCTGGGCGGCGAACAGGGAATCGGTGGCTTTGTCATGTTCGAAATCTTCGTGACGGAAAGTGAGTGCCATGATCATTCCGATACCGATTCCGAATGCCAGCGAAAGGAAAAAACGTGCAAACGCCAGGTCAACGCCGATCACGCCGCCGGTGTAGATGAGGGCAAGGATGTTCGCAGCAGGCGCGAAGAAAAGGAAGGTGATGGCAGGGCCGATCCCCGCTCCCTTTTTGTAGATGCCGGCGAACAGTGGCACGATCGTGCAGGAGCAGACGGCCAACAGCGAACCTGCCAGCGCCGCGGCGGGGTAGGAAATAAACTTTGGCGTATTGCGTCCCAGAAAGCGCGTGACCGTTTCTTTGGGAATAAGAGCGGTCATCGCACCCGCGATGTAAAAGGCAGGCAGCAGGCAGAGCAGAACGTGTGCAGCAAGGTAGGAGGCGAGGTTGCCAAGTCCGCTGTACAGTAATTCTGTGAGAAAGGAAAGAATGTTCATGTTGTCTTCAGGGTTTCAATGGGGATCAGGGCTGGCGAACAGTGCGGACATTCGCACGAGGAAATACTCTTGGTATGGATCAGCGCGGAAACCGATTCAGCCGGGAGTCCGCTCAGGCGAGTGGAGGCAGCGATCAGGTCCAGAAGCGAGGCGTCTTTCAGCCGGTAAAAAACGTAGCGGCCCGCGCGGCGGTCCTGCAAAATATCCGCTTTGCGCAATGCCATTAAGTGCTGCGAAATATAGGCCTGTCTCCAGCCCAGCGCGGCTTCCAGATGGCAGACACAGGCTTCGCCACTCCCAATGGCAAGCAGAATGGCAATGCGCTGCGCCGAGGCGATGGCTTGCAGCGGTTCGGCAATTTTTTCGGAGACCTGGAGAATGGATTGCTTTTTCATATTCATAAACCTGAATGTATTGTACGTCGCATTCAAAAAAATGAATATAACGTTTGTCACTCTTTCGGCTGTCGAACTTCCCCAACCTCGGATGGTTACAAGCCAAGCAGTCCTGTGGGCAGATGGACGCGGAGCTGCGAAAGAAGTTATACTCGGGTTGAATAAAGTGTCAGGTCCCAGGTATCACGTTTCAGGTTGTCGACCTGATACCTAACACCTGGTACTTACGCACCTGACATCTGGAATCGAACTATGAATCGCAAAGAAATCCTTTCTGCATTGAAGAATAAACCGGGTGTCTCCGTTTTGATCGTTGGCGGAGGGATCAATGGCATCGGGACGTTTCGAGACCTTGCCTTAAATGGGGTGGACGTCTTGCTTGTCGAAAAAAGCGATTTTTGTTCGGGGGCGAGTGCCGCCTCTTCCCATAGGGTGGACAGTGGGCTGCCTGATCTTGAAGACGGTGAGTTTCGCCTGGTGCGCGAAGCTGTGCGGGAACGCAATCTTTTATTGCAGAATGCGCCGCACGTTGTCAGACCGCTGCCCATTACCATTCCCATCTTTAAACGATTCTCCGGTTTGCTCAATGCGCCGCTCAAATTTTTAGGAATGCTGGACAAGCCTTCCGAGCGTGGTTCTGCCGCCATTAAACTGGGTCTGACGATGTACGACTCCTACACGGGAAAAGCGCGCACTGTCCCGAGACACCACTTTCTCTCGCGGAAAAAGTCACTTGAGAAATGGAAATACCTGAGCGCGAAAATCATCAGCACGGCTGTTTACTATGATGGCGCGATCCTGCAGCCGGAACGCCTGGGGGTCGAGTTGGTCCTGGATGCCGAAGCCGAGAATCCCAATGCATGGGCGCTCAACTACGTAAGCATGGTGGGAGGCAGTGACGATACCATTATCCTGCGCGATGAACTGACAGACGTCAATTATGATGTGCATCCAAAACTTGTCATCAACGCCGCGGGTCCCTGGATCGATTTCACGAATCGCAAGCTGGG
>DASTJG010000033.1:0-2013 GCA_035716785.1 Anaerolineales bacterium | reverse complement strand
TGGAACCGATACCCGCGCGGCGGGCTTTCTTGTGGGAGCTTTGCTCGCAATGCTTTGGTCGCCCTCTCAAGAATCAGATGCGCCCGGCAGGGGAACATTGGAACTGTTTGGGTGGGCCGGATTGCTCGCTTTGATGTTCCTCTATAATCAACTTAACGAATTTCAGCCGTTTTTGTATCGCGGGGGAATTCTCCTGACGGCGCTGGCAAGCGCATTATTGATCGTCGGCGCGTCGAGTCCTGTCACCTCTATTAGCAGGTTACTCGAAATTCCTGCATTACGCTGGATCGGCTCACGCAGTTACAGCATTTACCTGTGGCATTGGCCTGTGTTCATGCTGACGCGCCCTGGCTTTGACCTTGATCTGCCTGCGTTCCCAATACGGGTAGGGCAAGTCGCTGTGACGTTTGTTCTGGCAGAACTGAGCTATCGTTGGATTGAATCGCCTGTCCGCCATCATGGATTTCGTGCGAGTATCGGTTTCCTGCAGGGGACAGTGAGAGGGTGGCCCCTTCCACAACGGTTGGGAGTCGGCGCGGGGATTGTTTCGGCAAGCCTGCTTTTGATCTGGCAGGGAGCGATTCACCAGGTCAACGCGAATGCGTCGGTCGAAGAGGTGCCTACCGTGCAGACGCAGTCCACATCTTTAGAGAATGTCATCAGTAGGACTCCGACAAAACCTGATCCAATCAGCACGCAGCAAGCATCCAGCTTTTCAACGCAGTCACCTGAAACCCGTACTGCAACCCCTGGGCTCGATGTGCCGCGCGTGACGTTCATCGGCGATTCGATCATGCAGGGCGCAACTCCCATGATGGAAGACGTGTTCGGCCAGGATGTTTACATCGACGCGGCGCGCAAACGCAAGATGGAAGATGTGCCGGCTCTGGCTGAGACCCTTTACAATGAAGGACATCTTTCACGCGTGGTTGTCATTCATCTGGGCAGCAATCGTCCGTTCGAGGCGCCGGTATTCGACGAGGTGATGAAAGCATTACTCGCTCATGGAGTTGAGCGAGTAATCTTCATCAACGTGCATCGTCCCATTGGCTGGGAGTTTTACATCAACAAAAAGTTCTCCGAAGGTGTGACCCGCTGGCCCGAAGCCGAGCTGATCGATTGGGAGGCACTTGCTCACCATGAGCAGGACTGGTTCATCAGAGATGGAACACACTTAAGCTATGACGGGAGCAAGGCCTACGTCAACGCGATCTTGGAGAAGCTTGGAGCCACACCGTAACTTAGTTACGGTGTGTTTGTTGGGGTTGGCGTTGCCGTCGGAGCCAAAGTTGGTGTTGCGGTCGCTGCTGCTTGAGCCGTCTGCGTTGCTCCAGCCGCAGCAGTCTGCCCGGCTAAGATCGCAGCTTGTTGTGCGGTAGCGGTCAACTGCACGGCGACTGTCCCCGCGGCGGCTGTCTGTAGCACGTTCGGTGTTGCGGTAGGATCCGGATTCTTTTTCACCTCAATAGATACAGGCAAGCTTGCCCCAAACATTTTTCCGCCTCCATCTGAAAAGCGCCAGGTAGCATTGTATTTGCCATTGTCGTTGGGCGCATCCAGTCCGACGGATAAGGTCGTCCATTTACCCGGGTAGATTTTATTGCTAAATCTCCCGGGTGATCCTCCCATTTTATCTCCGCTGACATGTACGAGCTGAAACACGAATAACCATTCACAAGTCCCATTGTTTTCCACCTGCCAGAATTGTGTAAATTCCGTGCCTGGCTTAAGCTGACCTGCTGGTTCTGTCCAGCTTTTTATGAGCCTGAGATTCAAACATCCGGCCGCGAGGGAGGACGCGAGGGGCGTGGAAGTGTAAAAGGTGCCGGTTGGAGTAGCTGTTGCCGCGAAAAGAATTGCCTGAGTAGCAATTGTGGTTGTCTGAGGCAAAACTAGTGGTGTAGAAGCCAAAGTCGGCAGTGATGTTGGCGTTGGCAGCGGCGTATCCGTCGCTGGAGGGGCAATTGCGGTCTGGGTCTGGAAAAGAGCCGCAACCATTGTCTGCGCACCCGC
>DASTJG010000032.1:0-2648 GCA_035716785.1 Anaerolineales bacterium | reverse complement strand
GGCTCGTCGGCCAGGTTCTGTAGGCCGCGGTCCTGCCATTTCCAGCCAACCCACAGGTTCATGTTGTCGGGTGTACCGACACGTCCGGTGAGCTGCCTGACGATCAGGGTCTCCCGGCGGGGAAAAGTACCCATGATATCGGCCACCTCTGCCTGTACGACGGGTTTGGCTGTGGGCGTGACCTCTTTAATAACCTCTTTGGTTTCGACAACGGTGATCGTCTCCGGGGTGCAGGCTACGAGCACAACTCCGCCGGTGCCGGCGGTGAGCAGTTTCATAAAATCGCGGCGACTCATTTTTCGGGGCATTGCTTCCTCCTTGATTTTTTGAACGATTTGCTGAACAACTTACTTACATAAATAGATCGATGGTGAAAAGGGGTGTTATTCATTCGCAATAGGCCGCCTCCTGTCATGTTCAACGATTCGTCGCTATTGGGTTGGATGTACGGATGTGCAAGAATCCCTGATGACGAGCTGGGCAGGGATTTTATACAAATTACTTTCCTCGTTGGGGTTTGGCGGAGGGCACTCTCCTTTCACCAGCTTCACAAGCATTTCCGTTGCCATGATAGCCATCTTCTCTAGAAATTGATCGATGGTTGTCAGAGGTGGATCGAGGTAAGCTGACTCGCGCAGATTGTCGAACCCGATCACCGATAGGTCTTCTGGTATTTGTAAATCAAACTCTCTGGCAGCCTGGTAAACACCCATTGCCGACATATCATTTGCTGCGAAAATCGCCGTTGGGCGGTCGGGCAGTGATAAGAGTTTACGGGCGCAGATGACAGCCGTTTCAGTCGTATAGTCGCCAATTTCGATCAACTCTTCATTCAAAGGAATACCAGCTGCGGCCAGTCCATCCTTATATCCTTGCAGGCGCTGATTTGCGCTGATCAGCTTCATTTCTCCAGCAATATGGCCAATGCGACAGTGACCCAGGTCGGTCAGATAATTCATCGCAGCCAGCGCGCCTTCCTGGTTGGTCGCGATGATCGCCGGATAGTCCGGGTTTTCATTGTTCGGGTCAATAATCACCAGCGGGGCATGGGAGGTAAATTGAGTCGCCGTCGGCGTAACAACAATCGCTCCATCAGTGATGCTGCCGTTCAGCAGCGCCACATAATAGCGCTCATGCTGGGCTACATTTTCTCTATCCAGCCCGCCACTGGTATAAATAATCAGGTCCTTATCGAGTTTAGCGATCACCTGGTTCACGCCGTACATGATATCCTGACTGTAGGATGAAGCCACATCATGCAGGATCAGGCCGATCAAGTTGATCCTGTGGCTGCGCATTCCGCGCGCAGCCAGGCTGGATGCATAGCCAAGATCCTGGACAACAGCCAGTACCTTTTTGGTGGTCTCCTCAGAGATATCATCTTTCCCATTTAAGACCCGCGAAACGGTAGTCACTGATACGCCGGCTTTGCTGGCTACATCTCGGATAGTGACCGCTTTTGAGTTTCTCTTCATGGTGCCCTTTTTGTATTGTTTCCGGTATCGTTTCCGGAAACGTTATAGTTATTATCGCAAAAAAGGCACTATAATGTCAATAGGCAATTTCCTGGTACTAAACAACAACCGGCTTTTTTCTTGGAGGAATGTTGTATGGGAACAAAAGCTACCTTTCACGGCCCGGCATTTGCCGGTTTGGAAACCACCGAACGTCTAAGCGACGAACAGATCGATGCGCGGGCGCGGCAACTGTTTGGGCAGCTCACACAGGATGAGAAAATTAAAATGATGTCGGGGGACCTGCCGTTCTGGCCGGGCATGGCCGATATGATGGGAGGTGGCTATGCCGACCATCCCTGGGTGGCGGGGGCTGTGCCGCGCTTGGGTATCCCCGGCGTGCGCTTCGCGGATGGTCCGCGCGGGGTGATCATGGATGGCGGCACCACCTTCCCGGTCTCCATGGGCCGCGGGGCTACTTTTGACCCTGAGTTGGAAGAACGTGTAGGCGACGTGATCGGGCGCGAACTGCGCGCCATGGGTGGGAATTTCTTCGGCGGCGTATGTATCAACCTGCTGCGACACCCCGCCTGGGGGCGCGCACAGGAAACCTACGGCGAAGATCCCATTCACTTGGGCGAGTTTGGGGCGGCCCTGACGCGCGGCGTCCAGAAACACGTGATGGCCTGTGCCAAGCATTATGCGCTGAATTCGATGGAAAACGCCCGCTTCAGCGTGGACGTGACCATCGCGCCTCGTCCGCTCCACGAGATCTACCTGCATCATTTCAAGCGTGCTGTGGAGGAAGGCGTTGCTTCGATCATGAGCGCGTATAACAGCGTCAATGGCGAGTGGTGCGGGCAGAACTACGTGCTGCTCACCGAGATTCTCAAACAGCAGTGGAACTTCCAGGGCTTCGTAATGACCGACTTCATCTTCGGCATGCGCGATTCAAGAAAAGCTGCGCTGGCCGGGCAGGATGTCGAGATGCCCTTCGATATGATTCACAGACAGCGCCTCAAAAGCCTGGTGGAGAGCGGGGAAGTGCCGGTCGAGCGTATCGATGATGCCGCGCTGCGTGTGCTGCGCCAGCAGATCCGTTTTGCCCAGGGACGCGACCCGCGTGAATAGTCCCTCGACATAGTTGCAGTGAGGGGCATCGGCAGATCGCCCGTGAAGTGGCAGAAAAGGCGA
>DASTJG010000031.1:0-4789 GCA_035716785.1 Anaerolineales bacterium | reverse complement strand
CAACTGTTGCCATGAATCGTCTCAAGCAGGAAGTTCTCGACATGGTTCAAGGCTCCGCTGAAGGAGTGGCCGTGGATGAATTCGTGGCGCTGGCGAATGAAGGGATCGTGCGTGACGATGGTTATACCGATGACCCGCGCTACTGGGCGCATGTCGATTGGCTGGTCAGGGTGAGCAGAACAAACCCCAATGCCCAGGTTTATTCTTACGTTGCTGGCACCGAACCGAAAGAGGTTATCTTTATTGGCAGTGTGGGCGCCGTGAATACTTCTCCGGGTGGCGATCCGCCTCCGTGGGGCGCCAAATTTAAAGAACATTATACGAGCTCTGGAAAAGGCAGTGCCAATTTGCTTACCGGCCTTGACCATTTGGGGGCCAAAACCACCATCTATGAGGATAAATGGGGCAGCTGGATGTCAGGCTATGGGCCGATTGTCAATGCGAAGGGTGAAAAAGTAGGCGCAATTGGTGTGGATATTTCCGCCGATTACGTAAAGGAAGTTCAACAGGGTATTGTCAACAGGATGGTGACTGCTTTTGCTGTTACTTACATCGTTCTGTTCGCGCTTGTTTATGCCATTTCAACATTGTTCACGCGACCGATTGTGGCATTGGCAGGGATCGCAACGGAAATTGGAGAAGGGAAATACGACCAGGAATGGAGCCAGGTTGACAAAGTCGGTTCCGTCCGCGACGAGATCAACACCCTGACCAGCGTCTTCCACTCGATGGTTGATAAAGTGGCAGAGCGCGAAAAATCCCTGCGTGCTCGCGTGGCACAGTTGGAGATCATGATCGACCATTCGAAACTGGAAACTCAGGTAAAGGAAATTGTGGACAGCGACTTCTTCCAGGATTTACGCTCGAAAGTTCAGGACATGCGCAGTCGCTTCAAAGATGGTCCAACTACGGATAACGATCAAAAGAAATAGTGGATTTCCTGGATTACATCTTTCGAACCTGCCGTTGGTTGATATAATGACCAGCGGCAGGTTTGTACAATGGACTTGATGATGAGGAACAACTTCCATTGAAGCGCATCAGGCATGCAGTCGAAGCAGTAAAACAGGGAGAATATAAACCCGATTTGTTGGCCGACCTGGTCCTCCGGACAGATGAGATTGGGCAGTTGGCACGCGTCGTGGATGCGATGGGACGCGAGGCTGCTTTCCGTTATAGACAATTGCATCTGCTGGGAAAAGTGATTCCCATCGGTGTTGCGCTTTCGGCCGAGAAGGATTTCAACCGTTTGCTTGAATCGCTGGTGGTCGAGGCGCAGGAAGTAACTGGCGCCGATGCCGGGACGCTCTACCTGCTCAAAGATAATACACTCCAGTTTGTGATCGTCCGCAATGGGACGTTGAATATCAATATGGGTGGGACAAGCGGAAATAAAATTTCGTTCAGTCCCCTGCCTCTGTATCACGTGGACGGCTCTGAGAATCGCTCCAATATTGCCACATATACGGCGTTGACGCGTCAGAAGATCCTCATCGCAGACGCCTATGAAGCCAGTGATGCTTTTGATTTTTCGGGTCCACGGGCGTTCGACCAAAATACAGGTTATCACTCGAGATCCTTTTTGACGATCCCGCTGGAAGGCCCGGATCAGGGAGTGATCGGCGTCCTGCAATTGATCAATGCCAGAGATCCGGATAGTGGCGAGATCATCCCGTTCCCTTCGGACAATGTGCTCGACATGCTGGTGCTTTTGGCATCTGCTGCGCTGGACGGTTATATCCGGGAAGAAAAGCTGCGTGCTGAGATTGCCAGGCTTCGCATCGAGATCGATGAGAAACACCGTGCCCGGCAGGTGGCTGAGATCACCGATACGGAATATTTCAGAGAGCTGCAAAATAAAGTCCAGCAGATGCGCTCGAACCGACAAAAAAGATAGCTCGTCCGCTTCACCGACCCTTCCCCAACCCCTTGCGCCACTATTGATATTGAAAAACCAAACCCTTTTGCAGCATTGGTGATCAGATCCGCTGTGTTGTCTACCATACCGATCCCATTATGCCAGCGGTGGAGATAATATGAACAAACTCAAATTGAAATCCGCGCACGTTTTTTTTGTCCTTGGGCTTACCTGTGTACTGCTCCTCTCCTGCAGTGCAGCGCCAGATCTCTCTGGCGCCGGAGGATTGTCGACGCCTGAGCCAGCAACGGAAGTTGCCGAGGTGCCTCCGACCGGTACGCCCACGGCTGCCCCGCCTCCTCCTGCAACGGGCCATATTGTCTTTGTATCTGCGGCAAGCGGACAGAAAAAACTGTATCTCATGAATGCCGATGGCAGCAATTTACAACAATTGACCACAGGCGAATCTGAAGAGGAATCCCCAAGCTGGTCTCCGGATGGCACGCGCATCGCCTATGTCTCCACGGTGGATAACAATACGGATATCTACATGCTGGACCTGGCAACAGACACCTCCACGCGCCTGACGAACGACCCGGCGCGCGATGTATCCCCCAGTTGGTCGCCGGATGGGGCACGGGTTGCCTTCGAATCGTTCCAGACCGGAATTCTTCAAATTTACGCTGTCAATGTCGATGGCACAGACCTGATACGTTTGACTGATAACCCCGCGGCCGCGACCAACCCGGCCTGGTCGCCGGAGGGCAGCCATATTGCTTTTATGAGCAGCCAGGACAGTCTGAATGCAGCCTTGTATCTCATTCAGGCGGATGGCGCCGGGCTTTTCCGTTTGACGAACGAAACGTATCCGAATTCCGACCCGGCCTGGTCCCCCGATGGAAGCGTGATCGCATTCCGCGCTTTTCCCTCGCCCAGCGTGGCAAATATCTGTGTCGTCCATCGTGATGGCAGCGATCCGCGTTGTCTCACGGACAGTCAGTGGTTGAACGGTGTCCCGGCCTGGTCGCCGGACGGACAGCGATTGGCTGTTCGTTCCGAGCGCGGTGGTGTATCGGGCATCGACCTGATCAACGTCGCGGATGGCATGCTCGAGAGCCTGACCGTCAATGTGCAGTTGAAAGGCGACCCGATCTGGTCGTCGGAGGGCACAAGGCTTGTGTTCGAGGGTTGCCCGGCTGCAAGCCAGAGCCTGGGCTGTGCTGACAACGCGGGTATTGAACTTTACGAACTCGTGCTTGCGACAAGTCAGGTGAATCCGTTGACCGATCATTCCTCCTACAGTGGTCAGCCAGATTGGACCGCGCGCTGAAGCGATCAGCGCGCTTGACATTATAGAAGCAAAACGAGCCGCTCAAAAGGCGACTCGTTTTTGTTTCGCACAGGTTCCCTCAAAATTAAATTTCTGTCATTCCTTTTTTTCGATAAGTGCAGATCAAATCACAGGCCAAATGTTAATTCCATTTCGCTGGCCGGGACCGCAGAAGGATCCCAGTACGAGGAAAATGGCTGAAGGATCAGGCTGGAGTCCTTCCACTCGCCGATCTTGTATGGTCCCGTTCCACCATCCTTGCCCTTGGATGTGCAAAAGCCCGCTGCCTGCAATGCTGCCGGGCTGACAATGGAAAATGCCGGGTCGCTTAATTTGGTCAGCAGGTCGGGATCGGGTTTGTTGAGATGCAGGATGACCGTTGTTTCATTTTGCTTTTCGATCCCATCGAACTCCGATTTGGGTTTGCCATCCGAATCAGTTTCACCTTTGAAGCCTCCAAAATTCGAGACCCAGGCGGTGTAGTCGCCAGATCCGTGCAGAGGGTCCTTGGGGTCGAACCAGCGGCTAAAGTTTGTCACGACGGTATCGGCGTTGAGGGCGGTACCATCGTGGAAAGTCACACCGGGGCGCAGTGTCACCACGTAATCCAGGTTGTCGGCTGACGATGTAATGTCAATGGCAAGCACCATGACAGGTTGACCCTTTTTGATGCGGACCAGGCCTTCGTACACGTGGTCGATGGCTTCCTGGCCGGCATCCGTTGTCAGGACTGGGTCCAGCACAATGTTCACGGGCTTATCTTTGATCTCGGTTTGTGGCGCTTTTGTTGCCTGGTCATTCCCGGAATTGTCCGGCGGGTTGGCAGTCGCAGTTTGTCCTCCGCAGGCTGCCAGCAAAAGCATGGAGCCAACTAGTGCAGCGAAGAGTAGTTTGTTTTTCATGTCGTCTCCTGTTAAATAGATTGAGGTTGTTTTCGGAATTGTCACATCTTCAAGTATAATTTTTTTATGCTGTCTTCCTCTCCTTTGTCGTCCATTGAAGCTCGCTTGCGCCTGCTTTTGCCCGCCGACTTGTATGCTTCGGTCTGGGTAGACCCCTCGCCAACGATGCTCGAGCGGGTCTTTGAGCATTTGCGGACGCTCCAGCGTATTTTGCATGACTATTCATCACGGCAGATTGCCGAGAGTCCGCCCCGGCCGGGGGAAGTGCGCTATGAATGGCAGCGCGGTACCCTGATGTTCACAGACCTGGCCGGCTTCACCCGTCTCATGGAAGCCAATTCTGCACAGGGTCGCCTCGGTGCAGTGGCGCTGTTAAAGATTCTCAATGCGTATTTCGCCACCATGATCGAGACCATCAGCACGTCGGGCGGAGTCTTGTTGGAGTTCACCGGCGACGCGCTCTTTGTCTTTTTCCCGGAAATGGAGCGCCGCAACGATGCACTTCAGGCGGTTCGCGCCGGACTTCGAATGCAGCGTGCCATGAAAGAGTTCTCCCAGATCGAGACGCCCACCGGCACGCAGCAACTCCAGATGCGCATCGGTATCCATACCGGGCGCTTCCTCACCGCCGACATTGGGACGCCGCGCCGTATGGAGCACGTCATGCTGGGCACGGCCGTTCAACAAGCCAAGCTGACC
>DASTJG010000030.1:0-20069 GCA_035716785.1 Anaerolineales bacterium | reverse complement strand
AAGCGTTTTGATCCCGGGAGTTCAGGGGAGGCGGCGTTTTATGAGGTTGCCGGGGGAGCACTCAAAGGTTGTAGATAGCCCAGGAGAGCAAACCACGGAGACACTAAGGCACGGAGTTTTTGAGATGCTTTTCTCCGTGTTTCCGTGTCTTTATTATCCCCTTCAGGGGACCGTGGTTAATTTTCTCCTTCCGACAAAAAACCCTTACAACTTTTTAGTGTACTCACACAGAGCCTCTGAGGGAGAAGTATTCAAAGGTGGACTACAATGGAGAGGGTTGAAACAAAGCTTCCCGTCAGGAGCAACCATTGGAGGGTCCGACCATGAAGACTCAATTCAAGCGCGCCGAAATCCTTCCCGGCACCGCGCCGGGCATCGAACACGATGAGATCATCGATCTCCCCGGCAGGAACGAACGCGCGATGATCACCTGCATCGACTACAGTCCCAGCAATGCAGCGATCCAGGAGGTCAACGACCTGGAGGAGTTCCTGACGCAGCATCGACCCGAATGGTCCGCGGTGCGCTGGATCAGCGTGGTCGGCTTGTCGGATATGAACGCCATCCACGCCCTGGCGACCAAATACGATCTGCACTCCCTGGCGGTGGAGGATGTGCTGCATGCCCGGCAGCATCCCAAGGTCGAATCCTACGGCGGCGAGGAGAGTGAGTTCCTGGCGCGGTTGTTCATCGTCACCCGGATGCTGCACATCCAGGACGGGAGCCTGCGGCACGAGCAGCTCTCCATATTTCTGGGACACAAAACCGTCCTGACCCTTCAGGAAGGCCACGGCGAGGATTGGGACTTCATCCGTCAGCGCATCAAAGCGAAGGGCTCGCGTCTGCGCGGCAACGACGCCAGCTTCCTGGCATACTCCCTGCTGGATGCGGTCGTCGACAGTTGTTTTCCGATCCTCGAACACTACAGCGACCGCGCCGAGGAACTGGAGTCCCTGATCCTGGAGAACTCGAAGCCGAAACTGCTGAACGAGATCCATCAGCTCAAGCGCGATCTCCGTCTGCTCCGCTGGGTGATGTGGCCCATGCGCGAGGTCGTACAGGCGCTGCAACGCGATCCGCATGAATGTTTGAGCGATACCACCCGTGTCTATCTCAGGGACCTTTACGACCACGTTGTGCAGATCATCGAGATCATCGAAACGTATCGTGAGATCGCAAGCGACCTGACCGACACCTACATCTCCTCCGTCTCCAACCGGATGAACGAAGTGATGAAAGTGCTGACGCTCATCGGCACCATCTTCATCCCGTTGACCTTCCTGGCCGGGGTGTATGGCATGAACTTTCACTACATGCCGGAGCTCGACATGAGATGGGCGTATCCCGCTTTCTGGCTGTTATGCGCCCTCCTGATCATCGTCATGCTGCTGTTCTTCCGGCGCCGGAACTGGTTGTGAATGATCCGCGTCGATGGGGATACAATTGTGAAAATAAACGAACCTCGAGAGGAATTGATTCATGTCCGATAACACGAGTGTACTTGTTAGAAAAGCCAGAGATCAGGATATTCCCGCAGTTGTAGAGATCGATGCTGAGGCTTTCGCTCCTTACGGAACCGCCGAAAAGCCTGAAACGTTTCCGCTCCGGCTGACGGCATTCCCGGATGGTTTTATTATTCTGGTAGCAGAGAATGAAATTGCAGCCTATGGTTGTTCGGAAAAATGGCTGACGGAGCGCGAGCCACGCCTGGACGAGAATCCCAGAGTGACCCACCAGCCCGAGGGCAGGATCCTTTGCATCACAGCCATAGCTGTCAAAGCAAAGTATCGAGGGCGAGGTTATGGTTTGCGTATCCTCGATAAGCTGCTCGAGATTGCCCACAGGGAAGGTTGCAGGAAAATCGTTTTGGCGACGACCCATGCCCAGGGTTTATTTCTAAAACGAGGCTTCAAGACGGTTCAACATCGCACGGAACGTGGAGTTTCATTGGATGTCATGTCTCTCGATATCGAATCCTATGGCAGCCGTGCGTGAAGCGCGGCGATACGAGTACCGTCCCGACACTTGCATGATTTGCCCGGCAAATCACATGCAAGTGCAGGTGAGGTTTATTTCGGGCAATTTGAGTGTCTAACATCAACCTCACCTGCACTGCGCGCAGGCGCAAGTGTTGGGACGTTTTTTCTAATTACCGATAAAGTCTATTTTGAGGAGACCTGAACAATGTCTGAGATCAAATACGAAATTATCAAACAGATCGGGATTCTTTCCAAGGCTGCCTCCGGCTGGTCGAAGGAACTCAACCTGATCAGCTGGAATGACCGGGAAGCGAAGTACGACCTCCGCGATTGGTCACCAGACCGCGAGAAGATGGGCAAAGGCGTAACCCTGTCCAGGGAAGATCTGCTGGCGCTGAAAGAACTGCTGAATAGTATTGAACTGTAATTGAGGTAGTGAAGGAAGAGATTGCGAGCAGGTGATAAGTATCTATCAGGTTTGCCTGAGATATATGAATTGACTAACAGTAGTAACGACTTTAGTCGTTGGTTTTCGAGCAAAAAGCGACTGAAGTCGCCACTACGCAGTTAGGCAATTATGGTTACCTGAATAAGATTTATAGGATTATCGGATGGGCTATGATTGAGGTTGGGGTGAAAACAAAGTCTTGCATGTTACGAAAGAATAACTCGAGGAGGGAAACCAATGATCAACGAACAGTATCTTCATTCTGAATTGACAGGCAAAATCATCGGGTGCGCGATGGAAGTCCATAAGACATTGGGAAATGGTTTTCAGGAAGTTATCTATCAGCGCGCCCTGGATATCGAAATGGCACAGCAAGGGCTGGCCGCTAGCCGTGAGCACGAGATGAATATTTTCTACAAAGGCATCAAAATTGGCAATCGCCGGGTGGATTTCTTTGTCGAAGGCAAGGTAATGGTCGAGATCAAGGCGGTGATCCAGTTGGAGGATGTTCATCTGGCACAAGCCATCAACTATCTGGAAGCCTACGGGTTGGAGGTCGGGCTGCTTCTCAACTTCGGCAGTCGCAGTTTACAATTCAAGCGCGTGATGAAACCCAACAAATTCATTAAGAAATCATGGTAATCAAATCATAGTCCATCCTTTAATCATTCCGATCATAGTTCCAGACGCTGATATACTACCCCCACGGCGATCCTGATCGGCCACTCTATGCAATACACCCCACACTACATGAGGTCCTCATGAAACTCTTTGTCCCCGGACGTATCTGCCTGCTTGGCGAACATTCCGACTGGGCGGGCGGCTATCGCCGCATCAACGCCAATATCGAGAAAGGCTATAGTCTGATCGCGGGCACCGACCAGGGCATCTATGCCGAGGTCTCTTCCCACCCCACATCCCTGGTCCTGTCTTCGACCACGCCGGACGGGCAGCGCCAGGGTCCCTACGAAATTCCCATGGAGCCAAAGACGTTGATGGAGGAAGCGCAAAAGGGCGGTTTCTGGAGTTACATCGCCGGTGTCGCCTACCAGGCGCTGACCAACTACCACGTACGCGGTCTGGTCGTCGACAACTACAAGACGGACCTGCCGATCAAGAAAGGATTGTCCTCGTCCGCGGCGATCTGTGTGCTGGCGGCGCGCGCCTTCAACCGCGTCTACGACCTCAAGCTGACCATCCGCGGCGAAATGGAGATGGCGTACCAGGGCGAGATCACCACACCCTCACGCTGCGGTCGCCTCGACCAGGGCTGCGCCTTCGGCAACCGCCCGGTGCTGATGACGTTCGACGGCGACCGTCTGGAAACGGAGGAACTGCGCGTCAATGAGCCGCTCTACTTCGTGCTGGTCGACCTGCAGGCCAAGAAAGATACGATGGAGATCCTGAACCGCCTGAACCGCTGCTATCCCTTCGCAGAGAACGAGGTGGAACGCGGCGTGCAGGAGCTGCTCGGTCCCATCAACAAGCGCATCGTCCACCAGGCGATGGACGCCCTGCAGAATGCGGATGCGGAACGGCTCGGGGCGCTGATGAACGAAGCCCAGAGCTTCTTCGACCGCTACGCCATGCCCGCCTGTCCCGAAGAACTGACCTCGCCCGTCCTGCATAAGATCCTGGACTACGAAGCGCTCAAGCCGCACATCACGGGCGGCAAGGGCGTCGGCTCGCAGGGCGACGGCACGGCGCAATTCATCTGCCGCTCGGAAGATGACCAGCAGGCTGTGCTCGAGATCCTGCAGCGTGACCTGGCCATGCCCGGCTACAAGCTGACGATCACCCCGCAGCAGAAGGTCCGCAAGGCAGTGATCCCTGCCGCCGGGTTTGGGACACGTCTCTTCCCGGCCAGCAAAGCCACCAAGAAGGAGCTCTTCCCGATCGTGGACCGTGACGGCATTGCCAAACCGGCCATCCTGCTGATCGTCGAAGAAGCGCTCGAAGCAGGCATCGAAGAGATCATCATCATCGTGCAGGAAAACGATCTCGACGAATTCAAGTCCTTCTTCAGCGAGCAGATCACCATCGAGAATTACAACAAACTGCCGCGTCACTTTCAGGATTATTCGCGGCGCATCCTCGACATGGGCCGCCGCATCCGCTTCATCATCCAGACGGCACAGGAGGGCTTCGGTCACGCGGTCTATTCGGCGCATGAAGCTGTCGGCAACGAGCCCTTCCTGCTGATGCTGGGCGATCACATCTATCGCTCCACCGGCGAGGTCTCCTGCGCCCGCCAGCTACTGGACGCCTACCAGCGGCACGGCTCCAGCATCCTGGGTCTGCGCCTGACCCCCGAGGAACAGATCGGCAACTTTGGCACGGCCACGGGCGTATGGATCAAAAACCAGACCGTCCTCAACATCACCGAGTTTGCCGAAAAACCCAATCTCGACTACGCCCGCACCAACTTGCACGTGCCCGGCATGGCCCAAGACGAATACCTGACCATGTTCGGCCAGTACATTATCAAACCCATGCTGTTCGATTATTTGCGCGAACACATCGAAAACAACGTGCGCGAGCGCGGTGAGTTCCAGCTCACCTCTGCCCTCGACCGCCTGCGCCAGGAGGATGGTTTTCTCGGACTGATGATCGAAGGCAAGCGCTACGACATCGGCTTGCCGCAGTATTATCTGGATACGTTACAGACGTTCAGCCAGCCGTGACACTTTTCCCCTTCCCCCGAATCAGCAATTTTGGGGAGCATCGAATTCCAAGACGATAAAAGAGTCTTTAAGAAACAGTCTCTGAAGCATGCCGCGCAGCCGGGGGCAACAATGAGATAACCGAAATTGCCGGGCATCAGGATGTCATCCAGAAGCCCTGCCTATGGAAGCGGGGCGCGGCTATCCTGCCTGCTTCATTGCATTTACGATTCAATCCGCCTGCTCAGGAATTTGATACCGAACAGATATGGAAGAAAGCGCGATCTTCGATGAAAATAGGTTGAACCTTAGGGCGGCATCCAGCGTCTTATGGGTGATGGATTGTGAGTGAAGTTACTTTATTGGGTATGAAAGGCGGCCATGGACATAAGATTATCAATTCCTTTTCCAGAGGAGCTGACCAAAGAAGCCGGGTGGGTACAGTTGGGCAAATACCTTTATTTCATCGCGCGATTCCATTTGCACATCGAGCAAAATCAGACGCACGAATTTGCCCCGGGCGATGTCTTACGGACCTTCCATACAACTTCCCATGCCGAGACGGAGGTGACAAAAACCTTCGAAGAGGAAGTTACAATCGTCGATCTGATGGAGACGACTCGTTCCATTACACTGTCCAACGACCTGAGCACGAAGATCACAACCGCGATTGCCGGCACGGCGAAGTATCCTTTCTACGAGATCTCTGCAAACATCGGCGCATCGCTCGAGCAGACGGTTCGCACCAGCATCGGCGAAGCCCTCCGTTCCGCCGATACACATACCCGGCGGGAAAAGAGAACCTTCACGGTCAGCCAGAGAATCAAACCCGGCGCGCAGGAATTGCAGCTTGCTGTGGCAGGCTACCGCCGGTACAACCAGAGTGTGTATCTGCATTACATCGATTACCTGTTTGCGGAATACAAGACCACGGCGTTTGGTCTGCGCAAGAAGAAAAGGAACCTGCCGCGACCGGTTGGGAACGTTCATGTCAACCGGATTCCCATCAACCTCCCTTTGTTCAAGCTGCTCTACTGGAATCTTGAACCGGAAAGTTCCCTCCTGTACACAGAGACGGAATATCAAAGCCTGCCGAAGGTCACACATCCCGACCGGGTGGTGTTCGAGAAGTTAGACGAAACCATCACTCTGCCTTTACCTTCTCACGAAGAACATCCAACTCTTTACACCCTTTCGAACATCGCCTTCCCCCTGCGCTGGGTGGATAGAAAGGGTCCCTGGACGCGGGAAGAACTGGAGAAGATCGAGCTGGAGGAAGCCGAGGGGTCAGCCTGGTGGTATCAGTATGGGCCGGGGAGGAAAAACAAAGAATGAAGAATTGTTCCGGTGGTCGAGATGCAAGCAGTCGGGACCACACATTTCAAGTTTACTTGCAATAGCTGGTCTCGATACGAGCGAGAAAGACACTCGCTCTACTCGACCAGCGGATTTGGGGCCAGGGGTAATTGCAAATAGAACGTGCTGCCGGTGAAGTTGACCTCGTCATGCCCAATGCTTTCCACCCAGACCTTGCCGCCATGAGCATGCGCCACGCCGCGTACCAGTGCCAATCCTAAACCGGGTCCACCACCTTTGAAAGTCGTCTTGCCGGAGGAGTGCAGCGCAACATCTCCCACCTGATAGAATTTTTCGAAGATCAATTCATGATGTTCGGCATCCAGTCCGATGCCCCAATCTTTGACGGCGATCTCGACGCAGGGCGTATGGTTATCCATCAGGGTTGGACGAGTCGTGATCAGGACCTTCCCGCCATCCGGCGTGTATTTGATGGCATTGATGACCAGATGGTACAGTGCCTTGTCGATCAACGCCGGGTCACCCTGGATGACCGGCGTGCCCTGGGCATAATGCGCCGTAAGCTGGATGTTACGCTCCGTGGTGGCTTTGCGGAAACTGCGGATCAGATCATCGATGATCCGTCGCAGCGGCACGGGCACGGAAGCAACCTTGAGCGCTTCACTGCCGATGCGCGTCAGGTCCAGCATCATGTTGACCACCTCGTGGATGCGGTCTGTGCCCTTGAGGATACCCTCGGTCACATCACCGAGCGCGGGATTCGTTTTCGTCTCGGGGAAGGACTGCAGCACTTTGACATAGCCGCTCAGGACGGTCAGCGGTGTGCGGAGTTCGTGCGCGGCGATCTGGATAAATTCCAGCTTGTTGCGGTCCAGCTGGCGCAGGATCTTGTTGGTCTTCTGCAGGTCTGCGATCATCGCCTGATCGTTGGCACGGATCCGGTCCAGGGTGATGCGGATGAGGTCGATCGCCATACGCGGGCTGCGGCTGAGAATGGTCTCGAAGTCATCCTTCTCCATCTCCAGCACAGTACATTCCGTGGTGGTGCGGACGGTGGCGGCACGCGGCGCGCCCTGGATCGGCGCCATCTCACCCACCACGTCGCCTCTGCCGCCTACGCGTAAGATCCGTTCCTTCCCGCCGGTCATCTTCTGCGAAACGACAAATTCCCCATCCGCAACAATATAAAGTACGTCTTCATAAGCGCCCTCATGGCAGAGCACATGGTCCGCAGGATAGGTCCGGAACTCGGTCAGAGCAGCCACCTGCTCCAATTCCTTGTCGTCCAGTCCTTTGAATGCCAGGCGCAGGAGCGCGACCTTGTCATAAGTGTACGTTTCGTTCATTGCCACCAGTATAAACAGGACTGCGCCTGACAAGCACAACAAGTCAATTGCAGTAATTACCCACTCCCCAAAATATGACGCCATTGCAGGAGGGTAGCAAATATAGCTAAGTTATAATCAACAGGGGAAAAGAAATGATATGGGATTAGAATAAAAACAGGAAGCCTGGGATTGTTCAACCGTGCCCAACCGAAAACATTCCAGATATTTCAATTGACGAGGTGAAGTTTTGAAAACAACAATGCACACTCATCGCCCACGTTGGATTCAACCCACGGTAGCCCTCCTGCTCGCCATGGCACTGAGCGCATGTACCCGGTCCGCCAGCAGTGGCGTTACGACCATGACGCCACTGCCTTCCGCGCCGCCGCCCACGCCAACCGATATTCTGCCAACCCAAACCACAGATCCGCTTGTCACTGCGACAGCATCCGAGACTGCCAGCGCAACGGAGCCGACGAAAAGGCCGACCGCGACGAAAGCCCAACCAACAGGGGCAGCCGCGGCTACCCTGGAATCGACTGCTGCCGTTTGCGAGGGCGCACCTCCCACCCGCTTGAGCGTGGGCCTGTTCGCCTACGTCAACCCTGAGCCGCCCCTGCCAAACAATCTCCGCAGTAATCCGGGAGAAGACAATGAACTCACAGGCTATATCGAACCCGGTCAAGCGATGAAGATCCTGGAGGGACCCGAATGCGCCGATGGCTGGCTCTGGTGGAAAGTGCTCACCCTGGAGACCGACCTGACAGGTTGGACCGCTGAGGGTGATGCACAAAGCTATTGGCTGGTCCCCTGTACATCCCAGGAACAATGTGAACCATAGATGTGTAATCGACCTGACAGGTCCCTGTCAGGTCGATTGCGTGAGGCGATGCACTATGCTCCTATCCACGTTAAATCTGTGTGAAAATAGGCTCAGGAAAACGGATAGGAGCGTGACGATCAAATGTCCCGTCTGAATCAAATCCAACGCCAACTTCCGCCGGTCACGACCAGCCTGTTGTCGATCAGTGCAGGGTGGCGTGTCCTCTATCGCGCCAAAAGGACAAAAAAAAGCTTTCGAGCATACGATAAAAGCATGAGCCAGTCCACAGTCTGAACTTCAAAGGGACAAAGAAACAATGAAAATGACAAATAAGATTTTGGTGACCTATGCAAGCCGGACAGGATCCACCGCAGAAGTAGCAGAGGCAATCGGCAAGACCCTCGCAGAAGCCGGAGCCCAAGTGGATGTACTGCCGGTGCAGGACGTGAAGGATTTGACTCCCTATCGGGCAATCGTCGCGGGCAGCGCCATCCGCAAATCGAAGTGGCTGCCGGAGGCAGTGCAATTTATCCGGGAGCACCAATCTACCCTCGTGCACAAACCGTTCGCCATGTTCACGGTGTGCATTACACTGGCGATGGGAACCGGCGAGCAATACCGCTCCGCCGTGGAGAACTGGGTCGCCCCGGTACGCTCCCTGGTCCGGCCGCTGAGCGAAGGTCTTTTCGCCGGGATGCTGAATTTCAGCAAGCTGCCCTTCAACTGGGACACCCTGATGTTTCGTGTGAGTGTAGCATTGGGCATTTTCCCGCGTGGCGACCACCGGGATTGGAACGCGATCCGCGCCTGGGCAGAGAGCTTGAAGCCCGTATTGCGCCTATAATCCGCTGGAAACCGCATCGGGACAGACAGAACCCACTTGAATTGAAACTATTTTGAAAGAGATTTTGTCTGTTTCGGATGTACAATAAGAAGATACCATTTCCCGCAAAACCCTCTACTCATCGTTCCAATGCCACTGCACCCATGAGAGGCGACAGAGTGATATGTCAATGTGACAGGGAGAATACTCGAATAGAGGTGTGATTATGAATCAGGGTTATGTATTAATTGTCGAAGATGTGCCGGATATCCTGAGGTTGTTAGCGGAAACCTTGAAATTCAAAGGATACCGCGCGGTCACGGCCAGGAATGGTCAGGAGGCACTGGAAGCGGTTCAGCGTGAACACCCCATGCTGGTCATCACTGACATCATGATGCCCAAACTGGACGGCTTCGGACTCGTTCACCGGCTGCGCATCAATCCGGAAACCCGCGACATTCCGGTTATCTTTCTTACAGCCACCTATGTTGCCCTTGAAGATAAGGCCTTCGCCCTGAACATTGGCGTCACTCGTTTTATCGAGAAGCCGGTAAATTTCGAGAAGTTCCTGGACACTATTGAGGAACTTTTAGCCCAGGGCGCTCCAGCCGCTCCTACGCTGATCAGTGAAGCAGAATTCTATGAGGGGTATCGCCAGCGGCTTGAAAAAAAGCTGGAACAGAAAATCTCGCAGATCGCGCGCGATGAGCTTCTTGTGGAGACTCTGCCTGAGGCAGAACAATCGACATTCAAAGCGTCGCTTCAAACAGCGATCACCGAAAGGGATGAACTCCAAAGATTGCTTGACGAGATCCAAATTCGCATGGAAGGCCTCGCTAAATCAGAGTAACAGTATGCCAAGAAACGAGGTTGCCGGACTTTGCCGGGGATCAGGTACCCAGTGCAGGCAACTCAGCAATACCGAGATAGACCAATCCCAGGTAAATCAATGCTATGACCGCCAGAAGCACAAGCGCCACGATGAACTTTGCCACGCCGCGCACGATACCCATAACGCGTGTGGAACCTGTGATGTAACCTCCAATCAGGCGCACGGCAAGGTCAATGCTCAATGTGAACAATAGCGCAAAGATACCGAAACGCATGACGGTGTTGTTGAATCCCAGCAATGCACCGGCGACGATCAGGAACAGTTCAAACACATAGGCGACCTTGACCCAATGCTGGAAGAACAATCCGGGCAGGCTGCCGGGGATCGCGACCTGCATGATCCCCATAAAGATCTTTCCAAGGCGGGTTAGCCAGAAAGCCGGTGTTTGCGCTGACTGATATTTTTGTCCCAATCCATCCAGCATACTTCCCAGCACATTGATGGAGCGTCCCATCGCATTCAGGGTGGTCTGTGGGGAAAACTCCAGGTTCAACTGGTAATGGCGTTCGAAGTAGATCTGCAATTCCTGCTGTAATTTTGCCATCTGCCCGGCAGAGGGTTCTTCTGTTTTCTCAAACTCCTCCCAGGAACTTCCCAGCCGGTCGCGCAGACGTTTGAGATTTTCTGAATCTAGATTCTCCCTGAGAATGCTCAACCAGGCTTTCAGCAGCAATTCCGTGCGTTTGGGGGAATCAGGCAGGAGCGTCGTAATGATCCGTTCCGCGCCATCCAGCCTGCCCCAAAGGATGTCATTTTCTCGCCATTCCTTTTTGAAAAAAGCGCCGAAGTTTCCCAGTTTCGTTCCTGCCAGCTTGGGACGGTTGCTCTTTTGGGCACTGAACAAACCGGTGGCGTCCTCCGGGCTGATGCGGTACACGTCCACCACATCCGATTCGCCGATCGGAGTGGCATACGTGATCGGAAAGGTCAGCATGTCAAAATATTCGAAATGGTCATAATAAAATTGGAGGCAATCCTGAATGTTTTTCAAAACGGCTTTGGACACACCCGGCAAAGACTCGCTGGACAATGCATCTCTGCACATCTGCGAAACGATCGTCATGGTCTGACACAGATATCCTGTAGCTCTTTCACTCTCCTTGGGTCTGGATGAAAGAGTGAGCGATAGCGTCTCAATTGCTTCACATACGCCTGCCAGCCTTTTTTCGTCACGTACTACTTCTTCCCACTGACCTTTAATTTCCCGGAGAGGTTGTATTGTTTGCACGTGGGTTTTCAAATCATCATCCAGGGTATTCAAATCCCGCGCGGCAAGGTTGCGGGCCCTGAGCTTGCGGCCCCTGACCCTCAATTCCATGTAGGCCTTGTTGATCTGGCGTTTGATCGAAAGCAAAGCTTCGAGGTATTGATTCTTCGTGGCTTCATCAGGAATATCCCAGGTGACACCGCTTTTCTTCACGACCTCTTCTGCATATTCCTTTTGTTCCTGCTGTTCGAGAGATAGTTCTGCGTCTGCCGCGTCGAAATGGAAATTCCCCAAACCGAGCAAAATATCATCGATCAAGTGCCCGATAAAATGCAGGCGGCGCACACGCCAGGCCAGGTCCAGGCGAAAAAGCAGGTCATTCTCTGTACGACGTTTATCCTTCGAGTTTGAAGAATATTTTTTCCTGCGCCACTCCTCAAAGATCTGACGCAGCATGTTGAAGGACCTTCCCTCCTCTTCCATGCCAATGTTGCGCGCAACCGCGACCGCAAACTCGTCCAGAGTATCTGCCACGCGCAATTGATGATAGGCCGCGTAACCAACACCATAATCCGAGACGATCTCATCCAGATACTGGGTTGACCAGTCTACCCCACGCCCGCCCCAGGCCTTCAGCCTTCCAACGCCGCGCGTCCGCTCGATCTGCCGCAGGATATTGGTCGTCCGCTCGATCAAGTCATTGCGCGCTTTGAGCTGCAGCAGGTCATCCCGGATGGTTTCATAGCGCGGCAGGTTGACCAGGGCAGCCGCAACATTCTCGACCGCATCCGGCCGATCATGCTCTGGTGCTGTGCCCTGCCTCTGATGCTCGGGTGCTGGCTCGATGTAGAACAATCTGCGATCCACCGGGATGTCCGCGCGGCGACGCATCAGGGTCTCCGTGATGTAACTGAACGGCTTATTATCCAGGTAACCACCATCGCCGAAGGAGTGTCGCTCGATCCCATCGTCCTGGCGACTGTAGTCTTTGTGGAAACGCTCCCAATCTTTGCGCAGCTCGGTATATGCATAGTTTTGCTTGAACCCACCTGTATCCAGCACAGTGTTCACATCTTCCAACTTGATCGGCTCAAACGCAAACGGAAAGGAGGAGGTGGCACGCGCAGCGAACGCCAGAAAAGGATTATTCCCCTGCAGGAAATCCTGCGACCAGTCTTCTTTCACGTCCGCTGTGGAATGATAAAAACGGAATACCGTGCGATAGCGGTACTCGTGCGCCTGCGTATCCGCCAGCGGAACCGGCAACCACAGTCCGCGAATGTCTGTGGCAGTCACATATAAATCAAGTTCGTCTACAAACGGAGATGCTTCGCCCCTGGACCTATGGGCGGCCTTGTCCATCCCGTCAAATGCTTCAAGCAGCCGATAGTACATACGCTGACTGTTGAGCAGCGAGGTTGGCGTGGGGCTCAATGGCAGCCCGGCGAGATCGGCAACCGAGTTTTTGTCGTTGATCAAAAGTTCGATATCGCCCTGCTCCACCCACAACTTTTCCAACTGCGCCATCGGCTGATTGTTCGCCAGGGCTTTGGCAAGGAAGACGGCATTGATCCCGCCTGCCGACGTGCCGGACAGAATGTCCACGACAAAACGGCCGCGCAGCAGTTCTCCCAGCTTTCGATAGACAACTTCAGTGCTTTCAGGCTTCTCAATGAAGTAATCCCCAAACGAACCGTCTTCATTTCGTCCACGGGCAGTAGCGCGCACCATCTTGTAGAGTTCCTGCGCCACACCGTTGATGTAGATCGCCAGCGAAACTCCGCCATACATCACCACTGCAAAGCGGATCTCTTTTTCAACAATAGGTTTTCCAGGTTTGGAGCTTTGTGTCGCCATCATTCCTCCGTAACTGCTGAGAGTCTGAGACTATTGTACAACCCGGAAAACGCAAATTCAATAGTTATGCGCTATTCAAGCTAAGATTCTTATAAGTCCTGATCCTAAAGCCTTGACTTGTACTAAAAAAACCAATATACTCCTATTACAATTAATCTGATTAATCATAATTATTATGCTTAAAGAGCGAATTTCTCCCGACATTTCTGAATTTCTACGTTACCTGGCGGCGCACGAGGAGGTGGAAAATGGTCTTCCCCCTCTCAAGAAGCTGAGCGAGGAACTAGGTGTCGGTCTTGCGTCCCTGCGGGAACAGCTTGAAGTGGCGCGCGCGCTTGGCCTGGTGGAGGTCAAGCCGCGGCTGGGAACGAGGCGGCGCAGTTATTCGTTCACCCCTGCCATTCGGCAGAGTCTTGGCTATGCGCTGGCGCTCAACGATGGACACTTCCGCAAGTATTCCGAGTTACGCAATCACGTTGAAGCCGCGTTCTGGTATGAAGCTGTGCAAAGGCTGACAGAGGAAGACAAGCTCGAATTGCAGAATCTGATCGAGCGCGCCTGGGTAAAACTACGCGGTACCCCGGTTCAAGTCCCCCATGAAGAACATCGCAGTTTGCATTTGAAGATTTATAGCCGTCTCGAGAATCCTTTCGTCACCGGCATTCTAGAGGCATACTGGGATGCCTATGAGGCGGTCGGCTTGAACGTCTTCGCGGGTGACTACAAATATTTGGAAGAAGTCTGGCAATACCACCAGAAGATGGTGGAAGCCATTTGCAGCGGTACGTTCGAGTCCGGTTACCAGGCGCTGATCAAGCACACCGACCTTCTGGATCACAGACCGTAAATTTTGGAACCGCAGAGTGGCGCTACAGCGCCACTGGCGGACTCCATAACAATGAGGAGTCTCATGAATAAAGTAGTCAATGATTTTTCGATCATTGTTGGCACAAAGAACGGTTCAGGCAGTTCGACAGCCAACAATACCATCCTGCGGGCCATCTTCAAGATGGGCATCCCTGTTTCGGGCAAGAACCTCTTCCCATCGAACATTCAGGGCCTGCCGACGTGGTATACGATCCGTGCCAACAAGGATGGTTTCATCGCGCGCAGCGACGAGCAGGAGATCGTGATCGCGATGAATCCCGACTCGTTCGCGCGGGACCTGGCGTCTGTTGCGCCAGGCGGGGCTTTTTACTACTCTGACGATATCAAGCAGCCGATCACGCGCGCTGATATCGCCGTCTATCCCCTGCCCATCAAGCAGCTTGTGCGCAGTGACCCAAGCATTCCGAGCGACTTCCGCGATCTGGTGGGCAACATGGTGTATGTAGGCGCACTGGCGCAAATGATCGGGATCGACCTCGAAGCGATCTATGCGGCATTGAGCTTCCATTTCAAGGGCAAGCAAAAACCCATCGACATGAACTTCAACACGGTCAAGGCAAGTGCTGAATGGGCGAAGGCCAACCTTGAAAAGAAGGATCCTTTCTATCTTGAGGCGATGAACAAAACCGAAGGCTTGATCATGGCGGATGGCAACACTGCCGCCGCGATCGGCTCCATCTTTGGTGGGCTGCAATTTGCAGCCTGGTATCCGATCACACCGGCTTCCTCTCTTGCTGAGGCGTTGAATGATTACCTGCCAACTCTGCGTCCACGTGAAGACGGCAAACACACCTATGCCGTGGTGCAGGCAGAAGACGAACTCGCAGCAATCGGCATGGCGATCGGCGCCGGCTGGAGCGGGCTGCGCGCGATGACATCCACCTCCGGCCCGGGCTTGAGCCTGATGACGGAATTTGCCGGGCTGGCCTACTATGCCGAAGTACCTGTGGTGGTCTGGGATGTGCAGCGCATCGGGCCAAGCACTGGCTTGCCCACGCGCACTGCGCAGGGCGACTTGAGCTTCACCAATTTTATCGGTCACGGCGACTCGCAATCTGTCATCCTCCTGCCCGGCGGTGTGGACGAATGCTTTGAATTCGGCTGGCGCGCCTTCGACGTGGCCGAACAACTGCAAACGCCGGTCTTCGTGTTGAGCGATCTCGACATGGGCATGAACCAGTGGATGAGCAAACCGTTCGAATATCCGAACGCTCCCATGCAGCGCGGCAAAGTGCTGTGGGAAAAGGATCTGGAGGAACTCAAAGGCAGCTGGGGCCGCTATCTCGACAAAGATGGCGATGGCATTCCCTATCGCACAGTTCCCGGCAATCGACACCCCATGAGCGCCTACTTCACACGCGGCACCGGTCATGATGAGAACGCCCGCTACACGGAAGATTCCACGATGTGGGTCAAGAACATGGAGCGTCTCAAGAAAAAGTATGAGACCGCGCGCAAGTATGTGCCTGCACCTGTTCTGCATACCAGACCCGGCGCAAAGGTTGGTGTCATCGGGTTTGGCTCCACGGAGGCGGCCATCCTGGAAGCCGTTCACCAACTCGATACAGAACATGGCATTTCGGCGGATTTCCTGCGCGTGCGCGCCCTGCCCTTCACCCAGGAAGTGACCGATTTCATCAACAAGTACGATCAGATCTTCGTCGTTGAAATGAACCGCGATGGTCAAATGAAACAGATCCTGACCGTTGAATATCCCGAAAAAGCCGCCAGCTTCAAGTCGGTGGCGTATGGAGACGGCATGCCGGCGGCTGCCAAGTGGGTGCGCGAAGGTATCCTTGCAAAGTACACTGCCAATGACAAAGTTAACGGTAAAAAGGGCAGCGCGCCAAAGACCAAGGCAACAGCAGGCAAGTCTGTTAAAGAAGTAAAGTAAAAGGAGCGAAACCTTATGACTCAACCACTCCCCATGGCTGGTACACCCGCAAACGTGAATCTTGCCGGCCTTGCAAAAAATGATTACCGTGGTAACCCCAGCACTCTCTGCCAGGGCTGCGGACATAACTCGATCTCGAACCAGATCATCAGCGCGATGTACGAAATGAACATTGTGCCTGAGAACGTCATCAAGTTCAGCGGCATCGGCTGTTCGAGCAAAAGTCCCACATATTTTTTGAACCGCTCGTTCGGTTTCAATGGCTTGCACGGGCGTATGCCCTCCCTGGCGACGGGCGCGCTCTTTGGAGATCATACCCTCAAGGGCATCGGCGTATCTGGCGATGGCGATAGTGCCAGCATCGGCATGGGTCAGTTCAAACACGTCACCCGGCGCAATGTAAACATGGTCTACATCGTCGAGAACAACGGTGTATACGGTCTCACCAAGGGCCAGTTCTCTGCGACTGCCGAGAAGGGGCTTTCGCTCAAGCATCAGGGGTCCAACCAGTACATGCCTGTGGATATCTGCATGGAAGCGCTCGCCTCGAACGCGACGTTCATTGCTCGCTCGTTTGCCGGCAATCCCAAGCAGGTGAAGGAGTTGCTTAAGGCGGCGATTGCACATAAGGGCATCGCCGTGCTGGATATCATCAGCCCCTGTGTAACCTTCAACAATCAGGAAAATGCCTATCACTCCTATGCGTGGGGTAAGGACCATGAGGAACCCTTGCACGACATCAGCTACATCGCGCCGCGCAGTGAGATCATCCTCGAAGAGGAAATGAAGGAAGGGGAGATCCGTGAAGTGAGCATGCATGATGGCTCGGTCATCGTCCTGAAGAATCTTGAAAAGGATTACAACCCCACGGACCGCTTCGAAGCCATCCGCGTCCTTGCAGAAGCCCAGGCAAACAACTGGCTTGCCACCGGATTGATCTACATCGAAACCGACAAACCTTCATTGATCGAGATGTGCAACCTGGTAGATACTCCGCTCAACCGCCTCGAAGAAGCAGACCTGCGTCCGGCTCCCACTATGATCGACAAAGTCAATGCTTTGATGTTTTAGCGGCAAATTCAACCTCACCCCTTCCCCTCTCCCTTTCGCGCTGGCGCTCCGCTCAGTGCGAAAGGGAGAGGGGTTTTCTTTCAGTTATACTCTTGTATATGATTGAAATCACTCCTTCACTCCAAATTGACGAGCGCGATCTGCAGATCGACTTTGTGCGCGCCTCGGGCCCCGGGGGACAAAATGTCAACAAGGTGGCAACAGCCGCGCAGCTGCGTTTCGACATGCGTGCTTCGTCGCTGCCCGAAGAAGTTCAGGAGCGTCTGACACACCTTGCAGGCAACCGCATCACCAGCGAAGGTATATTGTTGATCGAAGCCAAACGCTTCCGCACACAGGAAAAGAATCGGGAGGATGCGATCCAGAGATTCGTGGAATTGGTTCGCAAAGCACTTGTAAAGCCCAAAGCGCGTAAAAAGACAAAGCCCACTCGGGCATCGAAAGAGGTCAGAATCAAAGAGAAAAAGAGGCGAGGAGAGATCAAGAAAATGAGGCAAAGCAGATCAGTCGAGCGGGATTAATCTCGCTCGACATTTTTCGCCGTTATAATCCCCGTCCAATGAGCAAAACGTTCGTGGGTATTCTTTGTGGTCTTGGTGCAGCCTCCATCTGGGGCGGGATGTACGTAGTCAGCAAAGTTGTGCTGGATATTATTCCACCGTTTTTGTTAGTATCTCTGCGATTGATCCTGGGCGCGCTCACTCTTGCAGTTGTCCTGTGGATACGCGGTTTCCCGGCGATCTCTCGCAAACAAGTATGGCAAGTCCTCGGTGTCGGACTGGTCGGGTATGGAATTTCATTAAGCCTGCAATTTCTGGGGACCAAGCTCTCCACTGCGGCAAATGGCTCGTTGGTAACCTCCGCCACTCCTGCATTCGTTCTGATCTTCGCAGCGATATTACTAAAAGAAAAGATCACAACACTGAGGTTGATTGCGCTTCTTCTTGCAACGCTGGGTGTGGTCGCGGTGATCGATCCGCGTTCCGCGCACTTGAATCCGGATCTGTTTCTGGGAAATCTGTCGCTCATCGGTGCGGCGATCACGTGGGCGCTGTATTCGGTGCTGGTCCGCAAGACGACTCAGAACCTCGATGTGATCCCGTTCAGCCTGATCGCGTTCCTCGGTGGATTGCCCATCGTAGTGCCGGCAGGCGCCTGGGAGCGGGAAACGATCGGGGTCGGAGAGATCAGCCTGGGGGTCGTGGCAGGCGTTCTTTTCCTCGGGATCATCTCCACGGCCCTGGCAATGGTCCTCTGGAATAATGCCTTCGCCCTCGTGGACGCGAGTCTGGCATCGCTCACGTTCTTTGCCCAGCCGGTGGTTGGCACCCTTCTGGGATGGCTTTTTCTGGGGGAACAGATCACGCCACTTTTCCTGTTCGGGGGTCTTCTGATCGGGCTTGGGTTGATCATTTCCAGTCGTGAATAACAAACTACTTGACAAGCACAGGCAAAATCTTTATACTGAATACTAACACGTGTTAGTAAAATGTCTATGAGACCAATGAAACGAACGACCAGCAGGGATGTTGCGAAACTCGCGCATGTTTCGCGTACGACCGTTTCGTTTATTCTGAACAATGTCCCCGGCGTCAGCATCAGTGAGGCAACCCGCAAACGTGTCCTGCATGCAGCCCAAAAACTCAACTATTCCCCCAATATCGCCGGCAAAAAACTGGTAAGCGGAAAAACCTATACGATCGGACTCGTATTATGTCAATCCCCGGAACAGATTTCTGCCGATGCTTTTTTGCTGCAGGTCATGCTAGGGGTTGAACAAGCCGCGCTGCAGCAAGGTTTTCATGTACTGTTGAAACCTGTCGATCCAAACGACACTGGAGGCTACGCACGTTTGATCGCGGAGAATCACGTGGACGGTATTTTGTTATCGGGCCCCCGCCAGGACGATGCGGCCCTGATGAGTTTACACCGGCAACATGTTCCCATCATGCTGATGGGCCAACTGCCCGAAACAGACATTCCTTTTGTAGATATTAACGCAACTGCTGGCGCCGAACTGGCAGTTAATCATTTAATCGAGCACGGACACCAACGTATTGGTATAATTACCAACGCCCCATTGGATTACACTTCAGCTCAGCAACGCCGTGATGGATACATGCAAGCTTTAAAAAAGTCAAAATTGTCCATCCATAAAACGTTCATCAAGGAAGGCAAATACACGCCCGCCAGTGGCTATGAAGCCATGCAAGCTCTTCTTCAAATGACCCCTCGTTTGACAGCAGTTTTTGTGGCAAGTGATGTGGTTGCAATGGGCGCCATGCTCGCCATTAAGGAAGCCGGATTACGCATTCCCAGAGATATCGCCGTCGTAGGCTTCGATGATATTCCTCTTGCAGAATATTATGATCCTCCCCTCACAACAATTCGTTTACCTGCCTTTGGCCTGGGCTGGGCAGGCGGAGAACGTTTGATCCGTTTGATCCAAGGTGAAAAGCTTGACCGGGAAGACGTTTTCCTGAAATCGGAATTGATCACCCGCAAGTCAAGTTTTGAGAGTTCGTTACCCAATTGATCGTTTGATTTTCCGGATGTCTGTATAACGCATCCCAAAAAGGAGGTGGTCGCCGCCACGAATTGACACCTTACAATGTCCTGTAAATTGTTAGATATAAGATCAACCTATCTGTAATAAACTAGGAGAAGTAGAAATGTCTAAAATCAGCAAGATTCTGGGCCTAGTCGTGGTAGCTGTCATGATTCTGGCAGCTTGTGCTCCACAGGCTACAGAGGCGCCTATGACTGAGGCACCCATGACCGAAGCGCCGATGACCGAAGCTCCCACGGAAGCCGCAACCGAGGCTCCCACCGAAGCTGCGACAGCAGCACCCACAGCCGAGTGTCCGGAAGGCGTATAT
>DASTJG010000029.1:0-3205 GCA_035716785.1 Anaerolineales bacterium | reverse complement strand
GTCCACCGTCATGATCCATCCCGCTCACCTGAGCCTGATATCCCGGGTAGAAATATCAAATGCCACCGGATAGGAACTGTCGATGCAGCTGGCGGCTCCGTTGGTCACCATGAAATAGCCTTCCGGGTCGGGGTTCCATGCCCAGATGGTAAAACAGCCTTCCACCATGTCGTTGATAACAAGAGAATTTCCCGGCTCGAGAGTGTAGGCGCGATAGCCGCATACACTTGGCGGGATGGTCCGATTGAGATACACAGACACGTTGACTGACGCCTTTGTCGAATTGTTGATCCGGAGCTTGACGGTCTTGCCCTCCAGCGCTGGCGGCAGGACTTTATCTTCACATGGATCTGCATCACTGGAATTTTCAGTCGCAGCCGCAGTTAATGATGATACCGGAATGAACGTATTGGTGGGAGCGGGTGTGTTCGTAACCGTTTCGGTTGGCTGGGGAGTGGTGGTCGGGACGGCGGCCTGGGTCTCTGCGAACATCGTCAGGGCGACCGCGGCGGACGTAAGTTGCATGTCCACCGCGCTGATTGCGGGTGGGGGGGTAGCTTTTGCACCACAGGCGCTGATGAGCAGCGTGATCACCAGTACCGGGGTGAGGATCGAAAAATATTTCATGTGGATATTTCCTTGTCAATTGTTGTTAGTAGGAATGCGAAATCTCCTGACTAGCGTAGCTGTGCGCCAAAGTCGGGAGACTTTGGACTCCGCATCTGGTTTGTCTCGAATATTGTCATTGCTCTGAAAGATGCCATTTATTCGCGTTTCCGTGCAAACCTCCACCAGAGCAACCCACCGACCACGATCGCCGTCAGGCCTAAAATCAGACCCAGGCTCGATCGACGCGGGGGTTGTGTGGGTATGACAAGCGGAGTGTCCGTCGGTCGGGGGGTGAGGGATGGACTTGGCGTGGGCGTGATCACGGTTGGACTGGGAACGGGCGTTTCCGTGGCAGGCAGGGTCACGCGCAGGAGCAGTTTCTGGTCCGGGCGAATGACGGAGGTGTTATTCAGGCCGTTCCAGGCCATCAGGTCCGTAAGCGGAACGTCGTACAGGCCCGCGATCCATGAAAGCGTTTCGCCGCTCTGGACCGTATGGTAGTAGTTGCCGTCCGCCTCGGGGGTCAGCTTCTGGATGGCGCTCAACGTCGCGCTGGGGGTGACACGGCCCGGGTCGATCAGGAGCTTCTGCCCGATCTGCAGGGGCCAATCCTGCTGCCATCCATTCAACGCCACGATCCTGTCCACGGAGACGTGATAGGCCTCTGCAATGCTGTACAGTGCCTGATACGGTCCTACTTCATGAACGACCTTTCCGTCGGCATCCGGGGCGGCGGGCACGATCATGCCAAAGGGAGTCGGCGTGGCGTAGCCTTCCGTGTCCTTGCCCGGGATGAATAAGCGCTGCCCGGCCTGCAAGGGCGTATTGCGGGACAGGTTGTTCCAGACTTCCAGGTCGTGGATGGTGATCTGGTAGGCGATCGCGATCGACCAGTAGGATTGACCCGCCTGGACAGCGTGATAGATCTTGCCTTCGGCATCCGGTGTGGCAATTTTTACCGGGATGATCAACTGCGATACCGGGTTTGGAACGGTACCTGGTCCGGCAGTCCCTCCTGATGACGACGATGACGAACTTCCGCACTCCTGTCCGCCGACATAAGCAGCCTGCAGGACGTAATAGACGCGTCCGTCTGATGTCTGCGCCACACCCGCGCCCACATGGCAATAGGCCGCCGTGGTCGCCGGGCGCATATGGTCCGGGTCCGCCCACATCGACATGATCACATCGATGCCCGTGCCCCCGCTATACACGGCAAAGTTTTCGGTCGCCCAGACGGTGCCGCCGTTGCCATATCCGGCAGCCGCGATGCGACCGCGCACATCGCCAATGTGCCAGGACATGTTATTGGCGGCCATCGTCGCCGCTGTCGATTGAGCAACCGCGTTCACAATGGGGTCTTCGATAAGAGCCGGGTATCCATATGAAACGCGCAAGGTGTTCATCGCAAGGATCAGATCGTAGGCACTGGTCTGGACTGACGGCGCAGGCTGGATCTCGTCCGCCCGGACAGCCTGGGGACGCTGGAACACTCCGATCCCGAACACTATGAGCAGGATCGACCCGCTAAGGAAACGTTGAAAGCGCATCCGATAATTATAGCCCGACAAGTCAGTTCGCATAAAAACCGGCAAAATTGCACTTTTCGAATAATTTGGAAAAGTGCTTTTGTTATGATAAATGACACATGACACTTTGAATGGAAATCCATAAGATATTGAAAATGCCCATAAAATGTACAAGATGATGAAGAGAAGGAGATCCTTTTGATGCCAAACCAACAACGCCTCGTCGCCCTCCTGGTAGCTGCATGTGGTTACATAATAAAGTTTATCGCCTACAATTTTCTGACACCTGTGGTGTTGCTGTCATTTGCCGCCCTGATGTTTACTTATATTACCCTTGTGGGACCTGAAGTGTCGTTTCTTCGATATTTTTCTTCTTTGCTGCCGATCGATGGGCGTGGGAACGCAAGCATAAATGAGGATGACATCATGAAGGTGTTTGGTCTACTCACCCTGATGTTTTTTCTGCTCTCCGTGATCGGTGGCTGGTTGGTGCGCGTTCTCAAACGGATATTTCAACCGGCTGAAATTGGGCCCGACGAGACGAATGCTTCTGCGAGTCAAAATCCCGTCTCCAGTGCCAGGCGCAGACTCATTCTTGGCAGTCTTGCGATCGTCATCATTTTTTTGATCGTGTTCATTTCGATTCCCTTTGCCCGCATGGCGGAGGGAACAAGCTTCCTGGCAATGTATCCACTGTTCGCAGTTTTTGGCGTAATTGCCATAGTGTCGAACGCGATTTACATCGGGGTAGACAGCCTGTCGGATATCGTGCTGGGCTGGGCGTGGTCGCGGGTGCTGATGGGACAGGAATCCGAGCGAGGATCTCTATGAGTTCATTGAAGACGAAATACCTGGAATTCCCGGATATCAAAATTGCCTATCATGAGCATGGAGAAGGACCGAACCTGATCCTGTTGCATGGGAATTCGGGGAGTAAGTTTCTATTCAAAAATTACCAGTTGAAGCATTTCAAGGATTTTCACACCTTTGCCATCGACAGCCGGGGACATGGACAAAGCAGATCGGTGGATGATCGCTACTCCATTGAACAATACAGTTGTGATGTG
>DASTJG010000028.1:0-5143 GCA_035716785.1 Anaerolineales bacterium | reverse complement strand
CCCCGGTTCCTTGGATTACTGGCAGTCGTTTTCATTACGATCATCGCCAACAGTGTCCCACAACAACTTACCTCCCTTTATCTCCAGAACGTTCATCACATTTCGATCCAACAAATTGGAACAATGGGAACGATGGCAAGTATTGGTACAGCCATCATTACGTTCTCCCTCGGGAATCTACGCGTATCCACTGGGATGCTGATTGCGCAATTACTTCTCGCTGGCTTTGCTCTTTTAATGTGGCGGGGGCAAGGTGTGATGGCCTATTTCGTGGGATACTTTTTCATCGGTGGGTACCAGCTGTACCGTTCCATGGCACTGGCTTTTTCGCGCTCCTTGGTCAAAGTCGGAGATACCGGGTTGGCATACGGACTCGTTGAGACAGGGAACGCCCTGGCAGTCGTCGTTGCTCCACTTGCAGCAGGATTCCTATACAATTACCGACCAGAAGCGGTATATATAGCCAGCTTAGGCGCTCTCGCCATCACCGTAGGTTTGAACATGTTACTCTTTCATGAAAAGCGCAATGAGATACTTCCCACTCAAATGTGATGGATCAGAACTTAAGGGCAAAGATAATTGATAAGGCTGATTTTGCATGACAAGTCTTATAACTCTAAGGTGTGCCAACACAGCGTACAGCGTGCAACCGACGGGTGGGTACGCACCATCTTTTCTGAGCGCTCTCGCGGCTTTGAACTTCTTCCATTTCGACGGCGAGTCTCAGCCCTCCCACCTGCCACTAACGCCAGCCGTTGGGCGGGTCCTTGCAAAGCAAAAAATTATGAGGAGTTTTTAGTAATGAACAACAAGTCTAATACTCGGATTTTTGGAATGAAATTTGCAGATGTATACCCACTATACATTCAAAAAGCAGAACGCAAAAATCGTACGAAAGAAGAAGTGGACCAAACCATCTGCTGGTTGACTGGCTATAACCAGGCAGGATTGCAACAGCAAATCAAACAGGAAAATGATTTTGAAACCTTTTTTGCGCAAGCACCCGCCATGAATCCAAAACGTTCGCTGATCAAAGGCGTCGTGTGTGGCGTTCGTGTGGAAGAGATCAAAGATCCGCTGATGCAAAAAATACGCTACTTGGATAAACTGATTGATGAGCTCGCAAAAGGAAAAGCGATGGAGAAGATTCTGCAACAGGGATAAGTATGATCCTCCCGAAAGACCGGGACCCTCGTTTCGTGACGATCCGCCGCGGTGGGACCCTCACCGATCCGGACCACCAGCTCCTCGCCCTGTGGGCGGCCGTGTGCGCGGAGCACGTCCTGCACCTCTTCCAGCCGGCTCAGCCTGACGACCCGCGACCGCGCCGCGCAATTGAGCAGGCTCGAGCCTGGGCGCGCGGCAAGATCACGATGTCCCAGGCTCGCACGGCGGGCGGACATGCCAACGCCGCGGCCAGAGACATAAGTGGAGCAGCACGGCATGCCGCGTATGCTGCCGCTCAGGCGGCGTTGGTCGCACACGTCGCCGCGCACGAGCTCGGTGCAGCCGCCTATGCGATCAAGGCTGCACGGGCTGCCGCACCGGAAGGAGAGGGCGAGCGCGCAGGGCGACTCGAGTGCCAGTGGCAGCGCGACCAACTCCCGGAGGCGATTCGCGAGCTCGTCCTCGACGACCAGCGATTGCGGAACGACATCTGCTGGTCGGTATTCGACTGCTGAGAGCGCGTCAGGGCGACCAGCACCCAACAAAGGGAATACTGCGATGAAAATCGATGAAATCAAACTGCTGTATGGTTACAATGACTGGGCAGATGCGCGCCTCCTGGCGGCCTGCGCTAAGGTAAGTCCGGAGCAGTACACCACCCCGGACTCCTACGGGCGCGGAGGGTTACGCGCCACGATGGTCCACATCCTGGACAACATCTGGCAGCAGCGGATCACCCTTCAGGGGTATTACCAGGAACCTCTGGCAAACGAGGCAGCCTATGACGCGACCGAGCTTCACGAAGACGCCTTCCCGACACTTGTCATGCTGCAAGAGCGCTGGCTGATCGAACAACGGGAGATGTGGGCTTACCTCGACACATTGACCGAGGAAACGTTGAATAGCACGATCCGCTATGTCATCCCCGGTGCGATCCGCGAGCGTGTCGTGTGGCATATTCTGCTGGACCTCATCCTCCATGCCACGCAGCACCGCAGTGAGGCCGCCGCGCTGCTGACCGGCTATGGTCAGTCGCCGGGCGACTTCGACTTCACCATGTTCCAGAATGAGCGCTCTGAAGGAAAATCCTGATCCATTTCAATCCTGCACTAGAAATTATCTCTTCTCTACGTCAGAATCATGAATTCCGAGATGGGTTGATTAATAGGGAAAGCAGCTCAGCGTAGTAACCAGACCGTTTCTGCAGAAACAGCAAAGCCACGGCTTGTTGATAACGAGAAAATTAACGCCCGGTCATTCGCTCCATCTCTTCAGGATACCGGGCACCTTGCACCTGGATATTCGATGCGGCGCTATGAATCTCATGGAGATCGTTGGGCGTGAGTTCCACCGTTGCCGCTCCGATGTTCTCGTCCAATCGATGCAGCTTCGTCGTACCCGGGATGGGAACGATCCACGGTTTCTGGGCAAGCAGCCAGGCAAGCGCGATCTGTGCCGGTGTCGCGTTCTTCCGTTCTGCGATCTCCCCAAGCAGGTCAACCAGAGACTGATTCGCTTTCCGAGCTTCGGGCGTGAAGCGAGGTAGAGCATTACGGAAGTCTGAACTGTCAAATGTCGTGTTTTCGTCCATCTTGCCCGTAAGGAAACCTCTGCCCAACGGGCTGAAAGGAATGAAACCGATCCCAAGCTCCTCGAGGGTTGGTATCACCTCCTTCTCAGGAGTCCTCGTCCACAGGGAGTATTCACTCTGGAGAGCAGTAACAGGCTGAACCGCGTGTGCGCGCCGAATGGTTTGCACACCTGCTTCGGAAAGGCCGAAGTGCTTCACCTTGCCTTCCTGAATCAAATCCTTTACCGCGCCTGCCACATCTTCGATGGGCACGTCCGGATCCACGCGGTGCTGGTAGAACAGATCGATGACATCGATCTTGAGTCGCTTGAGCGAGGCTTCAGCAACTTCTCTGATATGCTCTGACCGGCTATCTACTCCCCCGCTGGGACCCAGTTTGAACCCGAACTTGGTGGCGATCACGACTTCATCACGGAGCGGAGCCAGGGCTTCGCCTACAAGCTCCTCGTTCGTGAAGGGACCATAGACTTCCGCTGTGTCGAAGAAGGTCACGCCGCGTTCGACGGCTGTGCGAAGAAGGGAGATCATCTCTTGCTTGTCTGCCGGCGGACCATAAGAATCGCTCATTCCCATACAGCCGAGCCCGATCGCCGATACTTCCAGGCCGCTATTTCCAAGTTTGCGCTTTTGCATTTCCAAAACTCCTCTCTACATTTATCGTATGCGCCGAGTACCCGGTCACAGCCTTTGGTCTGCAACTGGTGACCGAATAATAATCCAACTATTTCAAATTGACAGCATAGTTTGAGTTTCGGCACACAATGACCAAGCCGTTTCTGCAGAAACACCCTACCCGGTGGCTCTTTTTGATTCAAAAATCCCGCTCGACCTGAACGGGATTTTTTGAACCGTTAGGGAGATAAAGATCTACCAATCCTTCAACAGCGCAAAGGATTGCAGAAAGGCATCCATCTCCGGGGTGAACGCCCTGTCTCTCGGAATGCCAGCCATGATCTGATAGTAGCGATACTGCACCAGGTAATAGCGGATCTTGAATTTAACCGGCACGTCGTTGATGGTCGCTTCGACAATGGCTTCCCCAGCCGGATAATCCCCGAGGGAGATGGCGCGCTCTTCCAGCAGCGTGCCCTGGATGATATTAACCCAGCCATCCCGGATGCTGTTCAACACCCCTTGCGAAGCCTTTGGATCGGGGACCCATTGAGCCGGGGCGTCGAAATAAAGGATCGCATAACTCCCATCCTCTTCGCGAAAGCTTTCAGTGATATGTACGTTGAAGGTATCCACTTTTTGAGTGGTCTCGGTGAACTCCCGATCGGGGGGAGCCTGCACCGTAAAGTTTCCCGCCTTCGATTCGAACGCCTGCCAATTCGCAGGGACTGGAACCGGGGCCTGCCCCAGCTCGGATTCGAACCCCTCGGCCAGAGAGCTGGAATAGATGTCCATGATCGGCACACCGTCCTGGCTCAACCGGTACACTAATTCGTGAGTACTGATCCATCGGGAATCGGGATGAGGCGAGAAGAAGTGACGGTCGGGGTTATCCGGGGTGGAGCCCATCAGGGTCTGGCGATATTGCAGGACGATAAAATCAGAAGCGGAATGGGTTGCGGGCGTTGGCGGACCGTATTCAAAGTAAACGAAAGGCCAGTTTGGCGCATACGGGGAGTAGGCGATCTCAACATCGCTGCGGAGCCGGCCATGGATCTGATAGTACACCATGACGTTTTGGCTCAACGGGTCGACCCAGATCATATCCCCTGGCTTGGCGTGTTCGTTCAGGTACGGCAGGGCGGCGGAATAGGTTTCGCACCAGTAGGTGGTTTCCAGTCCCAGGCGGGCGGCGCCGGGGATCCCGCCCACGGCTTCGGAATAGTACGAAAGCAAATGCGGATAGAGCCTGACCAGGCTGATGCTTTGCGGCAGAAAGGCAAGAACCACGGCCAGTACGGTCACCGGGGCTACCCAGCGCGGTTTTTGCATGCGCTCGGCTGCCTGCTGGATCCCGATCACGAGCCAGCCAAATCCCATGCCTGCCAGCGCCGCCAGGAAGGGAAAGACGTGCATGAGCAGGCGTTCGTTGTCATAGACCATGGTTCTCCCGGTGGTCAGAGCCAGGATAGGCACCAGGGCGTTGAGGAACAGGAGCGCACCCAGGCTGTCGGCTTCGCGCCACTTCGAGCCGGCGCGCACGATGCCGATCCAGTACAGCACGGTGAGCGTCAGCGGGACAACGGCCCACGCCATCACGAACGGAAAATGCCAGGGGGGCGGCATATGGAGCTCTCCAAGATACCATTGCGCGATCTTCCAGTGTTCCACGGTGACAAACCCCAGGTAGCCCAACACACGCGCAGGGATATCCGGGTAGACCCAGGGCCAGATGGCAAACGCAAAGGGAATGCCGATCAGGGTCATGACGAC
>DASTJG010000027.1:0-3030 GCA_035716785.1 Anaerolineales bacterium | reverse complement strand
AAGATCAAGCCGGAACGTTCGTCGAGAAGATGACGCCGCGCTGGTTGAAGAACGAGTTGAACGGTGCAGTGAAGTTCGAGATCCTGCCATGGCGCAGTCTCAGCCCGCGCTTCATGCGCTGGTTCGTGCGTCCGCAGTTTGGTGGGAAGGCCTATTTGCGCTTGATCTTCCGGCTCGAGGAGCGCTTCCCGCGTTTCTTTGGCGAGAACGGACAGTATCCGTTGATCGTGATCAGGAAGTGACCGATGTTGAAATCCCACGACCAGCAGTATCTCAAGAATGACCAGTACCGCGATTCATCCAACCTGGATGCGCGCGCGGCGATCCATCAGCATTTCAGCACGAATCCCTATGGCTGGTTCAAGTGGGTCTTTGATACGCTTCTCAAGCTGCCTGAGAATGCCAGGGTTTTGGAACTGGGATGCGGTAATGGACTATTGTGGAAGGAAAATGCAAGCCGAATCCCGGCGGGGTGGAATATCACCCTCAGCGATCTTTCCCCGGGGATGCTGGACGCCGCCTGGCGGAATCTGGTCGTCACCGGACGTGCCTTTCAATTCAAGGAGATCGACGCGCAGTCCATCCCGTATGAGGATGAAACCTTCGACGCGGTCATTGCCGATCACATGCTGTACCACGTCCCGGACTGCCCGAAGGGCATCGCAGAGATCAAACGGGTCTTGAAACCTAGCGGGCGCTTGCTTGCAACCACCGTCGGCGCGAATCACATGAAGGAAATGATGGATTGGTATCGCCAGGTCCATGTCAACAAGACCTGGGAACCGTTTGCGAATCCATTCGTTCTCGAAAACGGTTTGGAGCAACTGACACCGTTCTTTTCAGAAGTCCGTCTTTCGCGTTATGAAGACAATTTGCTTGTGACGGAACTGGAACCGATCATGGCTTACATCCGTTCCGGCATTCGGGTATTGGAACTTTCAGAAGAAGAACTTGCCAATCTTCAACAGGATCTGGAAAAGGAATTACAGGAAAAAGGCAAAATTTTTATTTCGAAAGATTCTGGCTTGTTTGAGGCTGTAAAGTAATATTCTGTCATTGCGAGGGCGGTGTTTTCCCGCCCGAAGCAATCTCTCACAAAATTGAGATTGCTTCGTCGGGCTACGCCCTCCTCGCAATGACGGAAAACAACAAGGAGCATTCATGGATTGGAAAGATAAAACCCTGCTGATCACGGGCGGAACCGGCTCGTTCGGCAAGAAGTTCACGAAGATCGCACTGGCAGAAAAACAGCCGAAGAAGATCATTATCTTCAGCCGTGATGAATTGAAGCAGCATGAAATGAAGACCCAGGGCTACGATCATCCCTCGCTGCGCTATTTCATCGGCGACGTACGCGACCGGGAGCGCCTCGTCCGCGCGATGCACGGTGTGGATATCGTCGTCCATGCCGCGGCGCTCAAACAGGTGCCGACCTGCGAGTACAACCCGATGGAAGCGATCAAGACCAACATCATGGGCACGGCAAATGTGGTCGAAGCCGCTCTCGATGCGGGCGTCGAGAAGATGATGATGATCAGCACCGACAAAGCAGTCAACCCGGTGAACTTGTATGGCGCCACCAAACTCGCTGCCGAGAAGTTAACCATTCAAAGCAACGCCTACGCAGCAGGAACGGCGACCCGCTATTCGTGTGTCCGCTACGGGAACGTCGTCGGGAGTCGTGGGTCCATCGTTCCACTATTCCTTAATCAGCGCGCGAAAGGGGCAGTCACCATCACCGATGAACGCATGACCCGCTTCTGGCTGTCGCTCGAGCAAGGCGTCCGTTTCGTGATGGATTGCATCCAACAGATGGAAGGTGGCGAGGTCTTTGTCCCGAAGATTCCCAGCACCAAAGTTGTGGATCTGGCGAAGGCGATCGCGCCGGAAGCGAAACTGAACATCATCGGTATTCGTCCTGGCGAAAAGTTGCACGAAGTCCTCGTCTCGGAGGATGAGGCTCGCAACACGGTCGAGCGCGAAACGATGTTCATCGTCAAACCGCCCGAAACGCTCTGGAAGCGTGACATGCATTACGAAGGCAAGCCCCTGCCGGGAGGCTTCCGCTTCTCCAGCGATACCAACACGCAATGGCTCGATGTGGAAGGCATCAAAAAATACATCGCACCCTTCGAAGAATTGTTTGCCCAGGGAAAGTTGGAAGGATGAGAAAGTAAACAAGTATGCAAGTAGACAAGTACACATCTACTTGTGTACCTGTCCACTTGTGTACTGGCTCGTACACACTATGGCACGTATATTAGTTACCGGTGCAAGCGGACTTCTCGGGATCAGCCTGGCGCTGGAGGCGGCGCGCGCGCATGAGGTCTTTGGTGCGGATCGCGGCACTTTAAGGTCCGCGCCGTTCCAGGTGATCAAAGCGGACCTGCTCCACCGGAACGCGATCGATTCCCTCCTCGATCAGGCTCGACCCGACTGGCTGGTCAACTGCGCCGCGTTGGCAAACCTGGATGCTTGTGAAGAGAATCCAGACCTTGCGCGAATTCTCAATGCCGAGATCCCGGGTGAGCTGGCGCAAGCCTGCGTCAAGCGAGGTGTCCGGTTTGTCCATATCTCCACCGACGCGGTCTTCGATGGAGCAAAGACAGACCCCTACACTGAAGAGGACCTGCCCAACCCGCTTGGTGTCTATTCACAGACTAAACTGGCCGGCGAACGTGCAGTCCAGGAGGCAGACGCGAAGTCCATCGTCGCCCGCGTCAATTTCTTTGGCTGGAGTTTGAGCGGCAAGCGCAGCCTGGGCGAGTTCTTTGTCAATAACCTGAGTGCAGGCAAGTACGTCAATGGCTTTACGGACGTCGTCTTTTGTCCCATGCTCGTCAATCAAACTGCACGGCTGCTGTTGGCAATGCTCGAGAAGAGACTGTGCGGCCTCTATCATGTTCTCGGCGGACAGGCAATCAATAAGTACCAGTTCGGGGTGGAGGTGGCGCGCAAGTTTGGGCTGAATGAAAGCCTCATTGAGCCAAAGTCGGTCCTTTCGTCCAGCCTGACCGCCCGGCGTTCCCA
>DASTJG010000026.1:0-11019 GCA_035716785.1 Anaerolineales bacterium | reverse complement strand
CAAACCCGGACATGTTTGGTTTCCGGGCCTTTACCCGCCTCGGCAGCGTCGAACAACCCTTGCCCGGGCCCGCTTCTCAAATCTTCTTTTCCAATCTTTGGAAAGCGCTTGGGATGTTCAACTACGATGATGGGGAAATCTGGGTTCACTCCCTCACCCATCGTCCCGCACTGGATGTGATCAGCGCGGCGTTGTTCCTCATCGGTATCCTGCTGATCCTGATACGCTACATCCGCAATCGTCACTGGCTGGATCTGTTCCTGCTTGTGTCCATTCCATTGCTGCAGATGCCGTCTATTCTTTCGCTGGCGTTTCCCGGTGAGAACCCTGCGCTCAACCGCGCCGGAGGCGCGTATATCCCGGCGTTCATCATCGCGGCGCTGGCGCTCGATGGGCTCCTCACCAGCTTCGGGCGTGGAAAGGCCCGCAATGTCCTGATGTGGGGAGTGGCCGGCATCCTGTTTCTTGTTTCGGCATTCCAAAACTATGATCTTGTTTTCAACCAGTACTACTCTTCATTCCTCCAGGGAGCGTGGAATAGCTCCGACATGGGCAAGACTATCAAGGAATTCGAAAAAGACTACGGCACGACGAACACGATTTGGATCGTACCCTTCCCGCACTGGGTGGATACGCGTTTGCCTGCCGTCTGGGCAGGCATTCCGAACCGTGACCTGGCGGTGTGGCCCGAAAATTTGCCGAGCACGGTAGAATTTACCGGACCGAAGCTGTTCCTTGTGAAAGCAAACCTGGAACAACCCGAAGGGAACGATCAGAATTCCCTGGACGTCCTTGAGTCGTTGTATCCAAACGGACAGCTGCGCATGTTCGACTCAGAGGTACCGGGTCACGATTTCTGGATCTTTACCGTGCCTGAGTGACTAACCACAAGATACTAATCCTGCTCCCGGCGGCGTCCGCGCCGCCGAGGACGGCGGCTGGAGCATATGGTTCATCGCGAAAAATATCCCTGGCTTTATGATGTTCTCTTCCTGCTGGTGTTCGTGCTGGCAGGCTATTTGCGTTTGACGGGTGCCAACTGGGGCGACAATGGCGGCCAGCATCCCGATGAAAATCATTTTAGCGGCGTGCTCGGAGCTCTCCAAGCTCAAAAATGTGCGGACCCTGCTCTTCTCGTTCAAGCCTGTCCGCCGGAACAGAAACGCTGGATTAGCCTTGGGGATTACTTCAACTCTCAAACATCACCTCTCAATCCATATAATCATCCCGGTATTGGCTCTTACGTATATGGCAATCTGCCAATGACCCTCATCCGTGTCGTGGCAGATGCAACCGGCAAGACGGACATGAGATTGTTTGGACGCCAGTTCTCCGCGTTGGCAGACTTATTCGCGATCTTCTTCCTGTATCTTCTGGTCTCGCGCTTGTATAGTCGCCGGGTGGGACTCCTGGCGGCGTTGTTCTCAGCCCTGACCGTGATGCAGATCCAACAGTCACATTTCTTCACGGTGGACTTGTTCGTCAATACATTTGCCATGCTGGCGCTTTGGTTCGCGGTCGCGATCCTGGAGCACAGAGAAAAGAAAGTAGAGAGCGGAGAACAGGGGACAAGGGACAGTGAACAGAGAGTAGAGAGCGGAGAACAAGTGGAGGTTGAAGAGGTTTCGAGTGAGGCACCAACCGACAACTCGCAGCCTGTAGAGATCCAACCTGAGTCCGCGAATTCTCAACCCTCCTCACTTAATACTTCTTCCTTCTTACTTCTTTTCCGAAATCCACTTTTCCTCCTGAGCATCGGTTTCGGGTTTGCGCTTGGCATGGCCATGGCTTCCAAGATCAACATCGCACCGCTAGCGATCGTGCTTCCGGCTGCCTTTGTCCTGCGGTACTTCATCATCAACCGGGAAAATAAAGCGCTGGGCGTCCCGGCTGCGGATGGTAGCCTGAGCAGTTTCCGGCCCTTCCTGACCAACGACAGCGTCCCCTTTGGGGGCTACTGGACTCTGGTCCTCGTCTGCCTGATCGCAGGAGGAATTGCAACCATCATTTCCTTCCGCATTTTCCAGCCTTATGCGTTTAATGGCATCTGGCTTGATACGCGTTGGGTCGAAGATATTAAACAGCAGCGCGCGCAGGCAACCGGCGAAGCCGATCTCCCCTGGAATCTGCAATGGGCGCGGCGCACACATTTGTATTCCTTTACGAACTTAACCATGTGGGGATTAGGGCTGCCTCTGGGCATCCTTGCCTGGGCAGGTTTTCTCTACATGGGTTGGCGCATCCTCAAGGGCGAGTGGCGTCACGCGCTGCTCTGGGGCTGGACAGCGCTGTATTTTCTCTGGCAATCGCTGCAGTTCAACCCGACCATGCGTTATCAACTGCCGATCTATCCTCTGCTGGTGATGATGGCAGCCTGGTTCGTCTTCAATGTGTCAGGTGTTTCAGTGTCACGTGCCAGGAAGTATGCGATCGGCACAGTTGGTCTGGTTGTTCTGGTGCTTACCGCGCTCTGGGCATTTGCCTTTCATACGATCTATGTGCGTGATGAGCCGCGCGTTGCGGCCTCGCGTTGGATCTTTCAAAACGTCTCGGGGCCGATCAATCTACAGATTGAGACAGAAAACTCAACCTACAATCAGCCCCTGCCTTTTCCTGCCGGACTTAACATTCGGCCGGACTCACCCTATCAAGCTATATTCATTGCCCCAAAAGACGGTGTATTGACCAATATCGTGCTCGCTCATGCAAGCGCGGTTCCCAATCAAATCCCTGCACAACTCTACCTGACGATCTGGAATGATTTGAAAGACTCACAACCGTTGTCGTCGTCACTTGCATTGACTCCTGCTCAAAACTCACCGGATAACACTTCACTGGCTGTTAACTTCGATCAGGCTCTCGCGCTGACAGCCAATCAAACCTACTACTTGAAAATTGAAATGGCGACTCAAAATGGCAGGGTCAATCTATGTGGAGCTGTTCGTTACTTAATTCAGGGACTCGATCAAGCTGCGGAGCAAAGCATACAAATTTCAGAACCCTGCACGGTAACCGCCGAAACGGCATATGTGGCTCCATTTGTTCCACAGGCTTCTGGTTTATTAAATCAGATCATCCTGGAACACGTGACTAGCCTGGCTGAGAGCACATCTTCGGACTCGCATACGTTGCATCTGTTCGTCTCAGAGGATGCAGGCCAACCGCTGGCAAGTGCTTCCGTGACGGGCACATTCGCAGCTTCCGACGATCCGCGCGGTGACACATATGTGTTAACACTCGATCAACCTGTGACCCTGAAGCGTGATGTGCAGTATTATCTTCGCCTGGAAGTGGACTCCGGCTCGCTCTTCCTGAGTGGCGCGACTGTTGCCAACGAGACGGATTACGATTACCCGCTGCCCTTACGTGTGGACGGCTACGACGCGTTTGGCGGACTTTACCGCGGCGACCTGAACCTGCAAGTTTATTTTCCAGACAATGAAGATAAACTGAATCGTTTCATCACGACCCTCAACGAGACAGATTACATCCTCATTCCTACCAACCACCAATACGGACAGATCACGCGCCTGCCTGAACGCTATCCGCTGACGACGTTGTATTACCGCGAACTGATCGGCTGTCCCGCAGACAAGGACATCATCTGGTGTTACCGCCTTGCGCAGCCAGGTATGTTCGAAGGCCGATTAGGATATGACCTGGTGGCAGTCTTCGAAACCTATCCAGAGATGGGACCGATCGTCATCAACGATCAGGCTGCCGAAGAGGCGTTCACCTTTTACGATCATCCAAAAGTGATTATCTTTAAAAAGAATGAGAATTTCGATATCACGAAAGTGCAGTCCGTTCTCAGCACGGTGGATCTGACGAAGGCCATCCAACTCGGACCGCGCCAGTTCGACGATTTTTCCAATTTGCTTTTACCTGCTGAAAAGCTCGAACAACAGCGCGCCGGTGGGACCTGGTCTGAACTGTTCAACTACGATTGGATCCAGAATCGCTATCCCGTCCTGGGATTGGTCATGTGGTATTTGTTCATTTTCATTCTGGGGCTTGCGATCTATCCCATTACCCGGCTGGCCATGCCCGGGCTGGCAGATAAGGGCTATCCGCTCAGCCGCGCCCTGGGATTGGTCCTGTTCGGCTATCTCGCCTGGATGGCGGGTTCGTTCGGTATTCCATACACGCGTTTCACAATTGGTATAGTTTTCGCCTTGATCGTCATCGCTGGGGCGTTGCTCGCCTACTATCAACGCGCCGAACTGCGTGATGAATGGCAGAATAAGCGCAAGTACTTCCTGATGATCGAAGGTCTCTTCCTGGCCTTCTTCCTGGTCGACCTGCTCATCCGCCTAGGCAACCCCGATCTCTGGCATCCTGCCAAAGGCGGCGAGCGCCCGATGGACTTCTCCTACTTCAATGCGGTTATCAAAAGCACGAACTTCCCGCCCTATGACCCCTGGTTTGCAGGCGGATATATCAACTATTACTACTATGGCTTTGTGCTGGTCGCTACGCCGGTGAAACTGCTTGGCATCGTCCCTTCGATCGCTTACAACTTCATCCTGCCAACGTTGTTTGCCATCGTCGGTGTGAACGCGTTTTCGCTGGGATGGAATCTCTTGACAAAGGATGAACGCGTGGTCGCTGAAGGCGTTTCATCCCAAAGCCCATCATCTTTCCGCTTTCCTCTCTCCTCCTTTTTTGCCGGCTTGGCTGCTTCTGCTCTCACGATCCTGCTCGGTAACCTCGGAACGATCCAGCTCGTGTATCAAAAGTTACAGGAACTGGGCGCAGCAGGCACCTTTAGCTGGGACAAAACTATCCCGATCACCCAGCGTTGGGCATGGGCCATCCAGGGATTCATGATGACCCTCAAGGGTTCCTCGCTTCCCCTGGGACCCGGGGAGTGGTACTGGAACCCGAGCCGCGTCGTCCCTCCGGGCGGAGGCGGCAATGAGATCACCGAGTTCCCGCTGTTCACATTCATTTATAGCGACCTGCATGCGCACATGATCGCCATCCCGCTGGCGCTGCTGGCGTTGAGCTGGGCGCTTGCGGTCGTGGCCGGTCGCGCCAACTGGCGGAATCAATTGTCGGCTGCGTCTGGACTCGTCATCGGTGGTCTCATCATTGGCTCGTTCTATCCCACCAATTTGTCGGATACCTACACCTATCTGCTCCTTGGCATGATCGCGCTTGGATATACAGTCTTTCGGTATACAGAGACACCCTCCCTCATCCGGCGGATCCTCGTGTCGCTTGGAGCGGTCATCAGCCTGTACCTGCTCTCGCAGTATTTGTATGCACCCTACCGTACCTGGTACAGCCAGGCATACAGCGCCCTCGATCCGTGGAAGGGACCGTTCACCCCGATCTGGTCTTACCTCACACATTGGCTTGTGTTTCTGTTCATCATCGTTTCATGGATGATCTGGGAGACGCGTGAATGGATGGCTGCCACACCTGTTTCGGCGCTGCGAAAACTGAAGCCGTACCAGTTGTTGATCGAAGGCATGCTCGTAGTGCTGGTCCTGGCGCTGCTTGTCCTGCAATATCTGGGTACGAGCGTCGGCTGGATCGCGCTGCCGATCGCCGCCTGGGCAGCCGTGTTGCTGCTGCGCCCGGACCTTCCGGATGCCAAACGCTTCGTCCTGTTCCTGATCGGCACGGCGTTGCTGATCACGGTCGTCGTGGAAGTGGTCGTCGTGAGCGGCGATATCGGACGCCAGAACACGATCTTCAAGTTCTATATGCAGGCCTGGCTGATGCTGGCGGTGGCGGCAGGAGCTGCATTTACATGGACACTATTCGCCTTCTTCAAGTGGCTGCCGGGCTGGCGCATCTTCTGGCAAACCGCAATGATCCTGCTGATTTCCGGCGCGTTGCTCTTCACAGTCAGTGGAACCTTGGGCAAGATCCGTGACCGCTGGATCGTGGAAGCCCCACGCACGCTCGACGCGATGACGTTCATGAAATATGCCCATTACGATGACTTCGGTCAGCGTCTGGATTTGAGCGAGGATTACCGCGCCATCCGCTGGATGCAGGATCATGTCCAGGGCTCGCCGGTCATCGTGGAAGGGAATTGCTCTGAATATCGCTGGTGCACGCGCTTCACGATCTACACCGGATTGCCTGGTGTTGTGGGCTGGAATTGGCACCAACGCCAGCAGCGCGTTTATACGGCCGCCTGGGTGGAGGAGCGAGTTGCCGATGTCGGTAACTTCTATACGAGCACGAATGTTCAGATTGCCCGTGAGTTCCTGGAAGAATATGATGTACGTTATATTATTGTCGGCCAGCTCGAGCGCGCTGCGTATGCCCCTGAATCTCTTGCCAAGTTTGAACAATTTAAAGGACAGTATTGGCGAGAGGTCTATCGCGATGGGAATACGGTTATCTATGAGGTGGTGCAGTAAATATCGTTCGTCTCATGGCAGAACGTAAGGAGTACTTATGATTTATCATATTACCTCGCGCAAAGCCTGGCGCGATGCTCAACAACGCGGTGATTATCGGGTGGCAAGTCTGGAAACCGAAGGCTTTATTCACTGCTCGACGGGTACGCAGGTGCTGCCCGTGGCTGAAAAGTATTATCCACGTCAACGCGGACTGCTCGTGCTGATGATCGATCCCGCGCGGTTGACCTCGGATTTGCGCTGGGAAGCGCCCGCGGAAGGAGCGCCGCCTCCGGGCGTTGCTGAGGGCGAACTCTTTCCGCATGTTTACGGCCCGATCAATCTGGACGCGATCGTGAAAGCCTATGACCTTGAAACCAACCCGGATGGAAAACATTCTGTTCCTACGCTTGATTAACTTCGCATGATCTCTTTTCTCTCCTGGTATATCCTGATCACAGCTCTCGGCTGGCTGACCTTCCCGCTGGTTTACTGCCTGTTTCCCGCGCTGGCAGACCGCGGCTATACCCTGGCACGCGCCTTCGGCTTGCTGATCTGGGGATATGTCTTCTGGTTGCTTGCTTCCTTTCAAATTGCGCAAAACGATATCGGCGGGTTGCTGCTGGGTCTCTTGATCGTGGGTGGATCGAGCGCCTGGATGTTCATAAATTCCAGGACGGAGCTTGCAGGCTGGCTGCGCGAGTATCGCAAACTCATTGTTATAACCGAAATCCTCTTCCTGATTGCCTTTGGATTTATGGCATTTGTCCGGGCGAACAACCCGGAGACCTTCACCGCTGGCGGCGAGAAATGGATGGAAGTGGCATTCATCAATGCCATCCTGCATTCGCCGACGTTCCCGCCGCATGATCCGTGGCTTTCTGGATATGCCATTTCCTACTATTATTTTGGTTACGTGATGACGGCCATGCTGGCGAAGTTTACAGCAGTACCGGGTCCTGTTGCCCATAACTTGATGCTATCGTTGATCTTCGGTTTGAGCGCGATCGGCGCATACGGGCTGCTCTACAATCTTCTTGTGAGCCATCGCCGTTCGAAGGGTGTGGTTGAAAAGTCCGAAGGGGTAACTGCGGTTGGGGCGCTCTTTGCGCCGCTGTTTTTGCTGATCGTCAGCAATTTGCAAGGCTTTTTTGAAGCCCTGTATCGCCGGGGCATCGGCTGGGCATTTACGCCGAGTGGTGAGACAGCAGCTTCATCGTTTTGGAGCAAAGGCATTGGCTGGATATTTAACCCGGAGGAGGGAACAGCTTTCTCATCGTTCTGGCCATGGCTGGATTTGAGAGAATTGACCAATCCACCTACGCAGCCATTACAGTGGGCGCCGGATCAGTATTTCTGGTGGTGGCGCGCTTCCCGCGTGATCCAGGACTATGATCTGAACGGCACCTGGCATGAAGTCATTGATGAGTTCCCATTCTTCTCCTATCTGCTTGGGGATCTACATCCGCATGTGCTGGCTATGCCGTTCAATTTGCTGGCAATTGCCATTGCGTTGAACATCTTCCTGGGCGGCTGGCGTGGGACGATCGATCTGTTCTTCGGCCAGTTGCGGATCAATAAAGTTGGTTTCGTTACCATTGCGCTTGTCCTGGGTGGACTGGCGTTCCTCAACACCTGGGACATCCTCTTCGCCGCGACGCTGATCGTTTTGAGCTACGCGCTGGTCCAGGTGCGCGCAGCAGGCTGGGGCTGGGGGAGGCTCGAAGACATCCTTTTGCTGGGGATCCCGCTCGTCGTCACAGCGTTCGTCATGTACCTTCCATTTTTTGTCGGCTTCGATTCGCAGGCCGGCGGGGTTTTGCCCAACTTCATGTATCCCACGCGCGGGGCGCATTTATGGATAGTATGGGGGACCCTGTTTGTGCCATTGTTCGCCTATCTTATTTATTTGTGGCGCAATCGTGTATCCGCGTCCTGGCGCGTGGGACTGTTCTCTGCACTTGGTGTTTTGATCGCACTTCTCGCGACAATGTTCGTACTCGGTTTCCTGGCACTGAAACTCAAGCCTGACCTGATGCAAATGCTTCTAGAATCACAGCAGCGGGATGCGAACGCGTTCATCGCAGATAGTATGCTGCGTAGATTGGAATACATCGGCAGCCTGCTCACATTGCTGGCGTTGCTAGTCCCCGCGCTCGCGTTCCTCTTTGGTTCCTCGTCACAGAATGACATAAGCGAGATGCAGGCTCCCCCTCACTCTCCATCATCCACTTTTGTGCTTTTGCTGACTGCCCTTGGGATTCTACTGGTCCTTGGACCGGAGTTTGTTTATTTACGGGATAATTTTGGCTGGCGCATCAATACCATATTTAAATTTTATTTTCAGGCCTGGATATTATTGTCGCTGGCAGCCGCGTTTGGCGTGACGGTCATGCTGTCGGAGTTACGCAGGCTGGCTTTCGTGTTCTATGCCGTCGTGGTCGTCGCTGTGATGGGAGCGGGATTGGTTTATCCCATATTCAGCCTGCCAGAAAAGACAGATAATTTTAGGGTTGAACGTCCCGAGCAGCGTACACTGGATGGCGCCGCCTATCTTGCCAATATGATGCCCGATGACTATCAGGCGATCCAGTTCATGCAGCAGCTGGATCCAGGTGTGGTAGCGGAAACAGCTGGAGGCGGGTATTCCGAACATGCCCGTGTCGCGACCTTTACGGGCATGCCCACCGTGCTGGGCTGGGATAACCATGAAGGTCAATGGCGCGATTTTGCCCTGCAGGGTACTCGGGAAGCAGATATCGAGATGTTGTACACAACCAATGATTGGGCTACCGCCCAGGAGATCATCAATCGTTATAACATCCGCTACATTTATGTTGGCAATCTCGAGCGCAGTACCTACAATGTGAACCAGGAGAAGTTCAACCGCTTCCTGAAGCCTGTCTTCCAGCAGGGTAGTGTGACGGTTTATGAAGTGCCGTAGTGACTCGTCATTGCGAGGGAGCCTACCGGGCGACCGAAGCAATCTCTTATGCCGTAGTGTGAGATTGCTTCGTCACCCGCACTTCGTCTTCGCTCCTATGGTCGCTCCACTCAGCGCGCGGCGCCTCGCAATGACATACTATCAAGGTAAAATACCTTTATGAACTTACGCTTACTCAAAAACGAAGGCTGGTTGTATGGGCTGGCTTTTCTGATCGCTCTGGGTTTTCGCATCATCCAGCTTGGCGCGTCCCCTTTAACAGATTCTGAGGCAACGCTGGCTTTACAAGCCCTGCACCTTGCACAGGGTAAGGCCCCCTTGCTTGGGCCACAGCCCGGTTACATTCTCCTTACCAGTATATTCTTCTCCATCATTAATAGCACAAACTTCATAGCGCGCTTTGTCCCTGCAATTGCAGGCAGCGCGCTTGTTTTTGCTCCCTACCTTTTTCGCGACAAGATCAAGCCGGACCGCGCTTTGATCCTGGCATTCCTCTTCGCCATTGACCCCGGACTCGTTGCGCTTTCACGCCAGGCAAGCGGAACGATGCTGGCCGTCGCATCCCTGCTATTTGCCTGGGGGATGTGGCAGAACCGGCGCGCCGTTCCTGCCGGGATCTTTGCCGGTCTCGGGCTGCTCTCCGGACCTTCCCTTTGGGCAGGGTGGCTTGTCCTCGGATTGACCGGGATGTTCCTTCGGGGCATGGAAACAAGGCCGACATTAAGCGATGAATCAAAAAATGCAGATGGGTCTTCGGCCCATGACCCCAAGCCTGCCAACATCGAATACCGCCCGGCGCTCTTTGCCCTGGTCATTACTGTTCTCTTCGGGGGAACCCTTTTCTTTCTCTCTCCAAATGGGTTGAGCGCGTGGATTTCTGCATTGCCAGCCTACCTTACAGGATGGACTTCCGCAACTTCTATGACCCCGGGGCGCATCCTGTTGGCCTTCATTGGTTATGAGCCGCTGGGAATTTTTCTTGCCATTCTTTCTCTTATTCGCGGTTATCGCACGAAGAGTCGCCGCATTATTCGCTTAAGTGTGTGGCTGGCGGTGGCATTACTACTGGCCGTTTTTTACCGTCAAACAGCTGAACTGGTCTGGGTCATCATTCCACTGTTGACTCTCGCCGCGTTCGAGCTGGCGCGTGCTTTGGAGATGTACACGGATGAACGCGTCGAGATTGGCGTGGTTGTGATGGCGCTGTTGATCCTGCTCGCGTACATCTGGTTTGACGCTGCAAAGATCGGTCTCGATCCGCATGGTCAGCTCAATTCCACGTTCCTGCCCATCTTCGGCAATAATGTGGAAATCAAAGCCGCGCCTTATATTGTTTTATTGGGTGCATTCCTCATTATTATCCTCTGTGTTTCATTCGTTGCGTTCGGTTGGTCTGCCCGCACGGCCCGGCTGGGGACGACCTGGGCCTTTGTTCTTTTCCTCGGAGCCTATACGATCGCAGCAGCCTGGAGTGCAAGCGGAGTCCGTGCGCAGAATGGGGTGGAGTTCTGGGCGCCCGATCAGCCGCCTGTACAGGAGAAACTGCTCCTTTCCACGATCGATGAGGTCTCCGAGTTCAGCATGGGTCACGCGCAGGCCCAGCCGGTTACCGTTATGGGAATCAAATCGCCTGCCCTGGAGTGGGCCCTGCGAGATCGTAATGTGGAGATGATGTCCACACTCGATCAGCAGGCACCCCCTGCCATTGTCATT
>DASTJG010000025.1:0-6004 GCA_035716785.1 Anaerolineales bacterium | reverse complement strand
GCTGATTGTCAATAGCTGTAATCACATCGCCGCCGACTTTCGTAGTTTGTCCATCGATGGTGATTTGTTGGTTGCTGCCATGCAATCCGGCTTTCTCGGCCGGACTGTTCGGCAAGACCTCTTCAACCAGCGCACCTCGCTGGCCTTCATCCATGTACATTGCTTTTGCCAGATCGAGAGTTAATGTGGTGCCACTAACACCCAGCCAGGAATGAGCATACTTTCCATCCTTGATCAGCGCCGGAACAACATTTTCCACAATGGCAGACGGGATGGCAAAGCCGACGCCGGCATTCGCGCGTACGGGCGACTCGATTGCCGAGGTCACGCCCAATACCTGTCCTTGCGCGTCGATCAACACGCCGCCAGAATTGCCGGGATTGATAGGAGCATCCGTTTGGATAACATCTGGAATCGTATAGGATTGAGCAGCAGTTTCATCGGCCGGGAGTGAACGCCCTACCGCGCTGATAATCCCGGTGGTCATGCTGCCCTCAAGTCCAAAGGGGTTGCCAATGGCAATCGCAAGTTCACCAACTTTGACTGCATTGGAGTCGCCCATCTGGACAGGATGCAGTTGAGCGGCTGGAACATCCACTTTGAGCACTGCCAGATCGCTGTCGGGATCAGCGCCGACCAATGTAGCGGGCACAATGGTTCCATCGCTGAATGTCACTTCGATCTTATCTGCGCCACTGACGACATGGTTGTTAGTAACAATGTGACCATTTTGATCCCAAACAAAGCCGGACCCCAGTGCGCTCTGGTATTGCTGCTGAGGCTGCTGATCCTGGGGTAGGTTGAAGAAGGGAAAGCCTGGTAACTGAGACATGGCAATATTCGACGCATCAACTTTTTGCACGACCCGGATATTCACGACGGATGGACTGACCGCTGTGTAGATATCCTCCAGCGTTCCCTGATACGCCGCCAGCAGGTCACCAGAGGTGCCAGAAGTGAGTGGTGGGGTAGTAGCTCGGGGTGTCACAGGCACCGCAGTGGCTTGGCTAATCGTCGAATTGACTGCGGACAGTCCCGCACTTCCACAGGCTGTCAGGACGATCATGCTGAGGACAACCCATATTGAGAGTGAGATGATTTGCTTTTTCATAATTTTTCTCCTGAATTTAATGGCTTGATCCAGATAGATAACCGGATCATTCCGCCGCTTATCATACGACTTACGATTAAATTTGCCTTTACAGGAAGAATAAGCAAACCTTATCATTGCCTTAAGACTGATAATCTGCTGTCAAGAGAATTCGAATTTTGATGTTCTCCAAAGAGCTTATAGAACCAGTGCTTTGCCAGTTCCGCTGAGAGGAAGTACAGCGCGATAATTCCAAAGATGGACAGCAGGTAGATCAGCGGCAGGGGTGCGAAGCCCAGCAATGGAGCCAGCGGTGTATATGGCAAGACAAGTGTGATGCCAGCCACCAGCAGGGTCATACCCAGCATGGCATTACTGGGCATGCTTCGCAGGAACGGCAAACGCGTGCGCACTGCAAAGACCACGATCGCTGCCGAAAGCACTGACTCGACGAACCAGCCGGTATGAAACAAAACCTGGTCTGCCTGGAGTGCCCAAAGTAAGAAGCCAAAGGTGAGTAAATCAAAAACTGAACTAAGCGGTCCGAAGACGAGCATAAAACGGCGGATAAAAGCGATATCCCAGCGGCGAGGGTGGTCAACCAACAAGGTGTCTACATGATCGGTTGCGATGGCCATTTCCGGCAAGTCAGTCAGGAAATTGATCAGCAGGATCTGCTTGGGCAGCATCGGCAGGAAAGGTAGAAAAAGTGAAGCAATTGCCACGCTGAACATATTGCCAAAGTTAGCGCTGGTGGTCATAAAGACATACTTAAGTGTGTTGGCAAAGGTTTTGCGTCCAAGTAAAATTCCCTGCTGGAGTACGGACAGATCCTGTTTTAGCAGTACGAGATCCGCAGCTTCCTTAGCAACATCCATCGCATTCTCTACAGAAATACCAACATCTGCGCTATGCAGGGATGGCGCATCATTGATCCCATCTCCCATGTAACCAACCACATGGCCGTTTTTCTTCAAAGCCAGGATGATACGCTCTTTCTGGTTGGGATCAATTTCCGCAAAGATGTTCGTCCGTTCAGCGGCATGCCAGAGAGCTTCGTCCCGCAGGTCGTCTAATTCAGCACCTGTCAGCAGACCGTGTACTTCCAATCCAATCGTCTGAGCAATGTGTCTGGCTACCAGCTTGTTGTCGCCTGTGATGATCTTGAGTTGTACTCCCAAATGCTTCAAGTGCTGGAGCGTCTCCTGAACTTCTGCTTTCGGTGGGTCGAAGAAGAGCAGGAATCCAACAAAGTTCAAACATTCCTCGTCGGAGCTTGAGTAAATCGATTGTCGTGCAATCTCTCTGGTTGCAATCCCCAGGACACGAAACCCCAGTTCGCTCCACCGCATGTAAAACTGCTGAATCTGAGCGTTCCTGGCTTTGTCCATTGGTTGAACCTGTTGATCATCTGTGACAGCGGTGCAAACTGACAAAACATTCTCTAATGCCCCTTTCGTGATTAAAAGGCAGGTAGCCTCTTCACTTGCAGAGGACTCCTGCACCACAACGCTCAAACGTTTACGCGTAAAATCATATGGAATTTCATCCAACTTGATAAAGTTGTCTGTTCCGGGTCGTCCCCCGGCAAGGATTGACTCATCCAGCGGGTTGGGCAATCCGGTCTGGAAAGAGGCATTCAGGTAAGCGTAGCGGGATACCATGTCAGAAGGCTTTCCTTGAGGGTCTCTGGCAGAGTCCAATCTCACGACACCTTCTGTCAGGGTGCCGGTCTTGTCTGTGCAGAGAATATCCATACTGCCAAAATTCTCCATGGATTCCAGGCGGCGCACGATTACTCCCTGTTTCGCCATAGCCTGGGATCCTTTGGAAAGGTTAATGTTGATAATAGCTGGCAATAATTGTGGGGTTAGCCCAACTGCAAGTGCAACGGAGAAAAGCAATGAATCAAGGACAGGTTTGTGGAAAAAAACGTTAAAAAAGAAAATTGCCAGGACCATGATAAGCATGATTTCACTGAGCAGGTAACCCAGATGCCTGATACCGCGCTCGAACTCGGTCTCCGGCGGACGTAAGGTCAGACGCGAGGCGATCTTGCCAAATACTGCATTATTTCCCGTTTGTACAATCAGGATGCGAGCGCTGCCACTCCGCACACTCGTACCCATAAAGACTGTATTGGTACGTTCAGCAAGGGCGGCGCTGGCGCTCACCAAACCGGGGATCTTCTCTACCGGTAGTGATTCACCGGTAAGTGCAGCCTGATTAACAAAGAAATCCTTTGCATCCAGTACCAGACCATCGGCGGGCACCAGGCTTCCCGCCGCCAAAAGAGCAACATCTCCCGGGACAACTTGCCAGGTTGGAATGGATAGGGATTCGTTCCCGCGAATTACCCGAGAACTTGCAGCCACCTGTGAACGTAACTTCTTAGAGGCGTCATTGGCGTTATATTCCTGGATGAAGCTCAGGATGGCGCTGCTGAGAACAATCAGCAGGATGATCAGAGCATCTGTCCAGTCTCGCAACACAGCCGAAACCCCAGTAGCAGAGAGCAGGATCAGCGTAATTGGGCTCTTGAACTGGTTAACGAATAGCCCGATGCTGGAAGCCCTTTTTTGAGCTTGTAACTGATTTGGGCCGTATTGCTCCAGGCGTCGTTGGGCTTCACTCTGATCCAACCCGCGCAGCGAAGTCCTAAGTATCTGAAACAGAGTTTCTGGAGATTGACTCCAATACTGTTCTACAGGTGAAGAATGATTATTCATACATATCAAATCTTGATTAACGTCCAGAAATCGGAAAGAAAACAATGATCATGGAAGCTGTACTGTCGGAGGCAAACCGAGTCGAAAGCAGCTTTGAAGCGATAAGCTCTCCGACCCTCACCTTCTCACCGCGCCTGGCTGCTATGTCCATAAGCTTTACGGTTCCTGCGAAGAACGCTGCGGTTATCGCGCAGTGAGCGGCCAGAAAATGGGCAACGCCACCAATACTACGATGAAGAGCAGCACAGTCAGGGGTAAACCCACCCTGAAGAAATCCCGGAAACGATAACCACCCGGCCCCATCATCAGGATGTTAACTGGATGCCCGAGCGGAGTGACGAATGCCATGGATGTTGCCAAAGCAACACCCATGCTCATGGCTAGTGGATCGGCCCCTATCTGTTCAGCAGCCTGAATGGCAATGGGAGCAAGCACGGCCGAGACGGCTGCACCTTTCATGGCTTGAGATAGCAGCACGGTCAGCATTAGCAGGCCCAGCAGGAGCGCCTGCGGCCCGAATGGCCCTACTATGTCAATCAGCGCTCTGGCAAAAAGGGCAGTTGCCCCAGTCTTGGTCATAGCCATCCCCAGGGGCAGCATTCCTGCTACGAGAAAAACGATCCGCCACTTGATCACGCGATAGGCCTGCTCCATGGTCAACACATTCAAGATAATCATCAGCAGGGCTCCAGCTAACATCACCTCGCCCACGGGGAACACCCCCAGCGCAGCAATTGCCACGGTCAAACCGAAGATGGTCACAGCAAGTTTTGCTTTATTTACAACCTTTTTGGTCGACTCTTCTTCCACACTCAATACAATCAAGTCGGATGACAGGCGCAACATGGGCAGCCGGTCACGCGGGCCCTGGAGGAGCAAGGCATCGCCAAATACCAGTTTCAGATCCGACAGGCCGGTACGGATCACCCGCTCGCCATTCCAAACCGCCAGCACCGCCATACCGAATTTCTCACGAAATTGCGACTCTTTTAGGGTACGGCCGATGAGCTGCGAGCGAGGCGACAGCACGACTTCCAGGATCGTCACCGCCTGAGTTTCCAGATCACGCTCGCGATATCGGGGCATCGGTTGGATTTCCAGATAAGGCTCCACATCAAGCTGGCGAAACTCGTCGAGCCTGCCCTCCAACAACATCACATCGCCTTGCTGCAGTACAAAATCTGGCAAAGGGGCTATGACTTTTTCATCATTGCGCTCAACAGCCACAACATTCAGCCGGTACTTTTCGCGCAGAGTGCTCTCAGCCAGTTGGCGATTGTTCAAAATCGACCCGGCCGGAATGCGCGCCCGAAACAGACGCTCACTCAGATCGTACATGCTCAGCAGGTCCATTTCCGCCTGGCGCAGGATTTCGCGACGCTCAGCTGACTTTTCTTTCGGCAACAGGCGCCGGCCGAATAAAACCATGTAGGCGATCCCGATAATCACTATCGGCAATCCGACCGGCGCGAAGTCAAGGACTCCAAAACCCGGATAGCCATTATCTTTGAGAACCCCACTGACTACAATGTTCGTCGTAGTAAACAAGGTGGCCGACCCGCCCAGCAATGACCCAAATGCCAGGGGGATGAGCAGCCGGGAAACCTTGATCCCGGACCGGCGCGCTACAGTCGCTGTGGCCGGCAAAAGGGTGGATGCCACTGCAATGTTGTTCATAAAGAGGGACATGAATGCTGCGGCTGTCATTAGTGCTGCAATGAGCCGCGCTTCGCTTTTTCCGGCCAGGCGTACAATCAGGTTGCCCATCTGGTCAGCCAGCCCGGTTACTTCCAGTCCATGTGCCAGTACAAAGATGGCTAAGATCGTGATGACAGCCGGATCGGAGAGCCCCGAGAACACCTCCTGGGGGGTCAGGACACGGCTGAGCCCGAGCGCCACAAGTACGAGGAGAGCTACCAGATCAACCGAAAACCGTTCGCTGAGAAACAGGACAACCGCGGCTGTCAGGATCGCCAGGGTAATGATGAGATCAGAGTTCAAATCAAGGTTTCCTTTCAATCAAATCAGCATAATGACGATCAATGTCGACGGATTATTTATGTGCACGAACAACCTCAATAGGCGGGGATACATCGGATGATGGATCCAGGATACGTGGCCCCAGGATTTTCGCCAGAATGTTCCCGTCAATCGTCTCATCATGCAAGAGTATCTGAACCAATTG
>DASTJG010000024.1:0-17404 GCA_035716785.1 Anaerolineales bacterium | reverse complement strand
GCCCTCTTCAAAAAACAGGGATCGGCGATTTCCCTGTCAGGTCAGTTCCTCAAGGTGGAAGATCTGGAGGTCCATTGTCATTTAGCTGACTATGAGAGCGAACTCACTGCGGATTGGAACATGGCAAAGCGCTGGACGTATTCCCAGAGGCAGCTCTATTACGATCCGGATGGCAAAATTGCGGCTTTGCTCGAGGACAAGGTCCCGCTCAAGCCGGAGGAGAAGAAGTGGCTGCTGATGTCGGGATTGACCCTCTCTGAGTGGTACATCAATCGACTGTCCCAGCTATGGGTGGAACGCGGCAACCTTGTCTGTGCTCACCATATGTTCGATGAAGGGTTGAACCATTTCTTCAATATGCTCTTCGCCTTAAATGATGAGCTGGTAGCGGACCTGAAATGGAGATATTACTGTGTGGAAAAGCTGACTTACCAGCCATCCAATTTTCAGGAACGGATCAAAGACACTATGATGTTGCAGTCGTTTTCTGTGGACGAGCTTGAACGCCGAAAAGCAGCTTTTATGGAAATGTGGCGGGAAATGTCTCCGGTGATTGAAAAGGAAGTGCAGATGTCCTATGACGAAATTCTCCAATTGGTGTAACAGGTTTTCTATTGCTCCTTATATGAATTAAGGTTCATTGGTCCCATGCCAATTTTGAGCAGGGCAATGAATGCTCTTTTTAGATGTAGAGATGCTTTTACGCTTATCAGACCTGTGCTCGATCTGCATAACTTTTCCAGCCTGTATTCATATTTCCTGCACAATTCCCTCGGATACTATGGGCATCAACTCTCAATAAGGAGAAGCTATGCCCACACGAACTCTATCCCGCCGTGATTTTTTGAAAGTCACCGGTATCACACTTGGCACCGGTGTTGTCGCTTGCAGCGGACTGACCGCCCTGGCTACTCATAGCCCGGTCGCCATATTGCCCGAATCTACCTATGGGGAACAAAATATTTCAAAAAAAATACTTGTTGCATATGCCAGCAAACGCGGCTCGACGGGTGAGGTTGCGAGCGCGATCGGAAAAACCCTTGCCCAGACCGGCGCACGCGTGGACGTGCTGCCACTCAAGAAGGTCACTGACTTAGCGAGTTATCAGGCTGTCTTTGTCGGCAGTGCTATCCGCGTGGCCAAATGGCTGCCTGAAGCATCCGATTTCATTAGTGAAAATCGCGCAGTCTTGCAGCGCATTCCTACAGCATATTTCACAGTGTGCGCGACTTTGTTTGAAGATACGCCTGCCAAGCGGGCTAAGGCGGCGGAATTCCTTGAACCTGTGCGAACAGTGTTTGTTCCCGCCGCTGAAGGATATTTTGCTGGCAAGGTGGATCCCAAGACTTTGTCATTCCTCGAAAACACCATGCTGAAATCCAGAGGCGTACCGCAGGGCGACTTCAGGAATTGGGAGAAGATTACGGACTGGGCGCAGAGTACCTACGCACAACTCTGCGCTTGAAATAAATTCGGGTGATCGGCTCCAGGAAGAGAATCATCAGAAGAGTTCAAAACGTTGTCCGCGAAAAAGGAACTGCGGGAGATCATCCTCGCAGTTCCTTTGATCGTCTGGTTATATCTTTTTCGCAGGGAACTGGACTTCGGCCGTCATATCGCCGCTTTCAGGGGTAACCCGAGAGTCAAGGGGTAGGATTAATGTTCGCGCTCGCGATGATTTGATCCCGCTCCCGTTTCGCCAAAAATACTGCAACGATCACCATTCCCAGTCCCGCGAATCCAGGCAGGAATCCCTGAATGACAACTGGTCCTAACATTTCACTTGCAACCGCACTCGCCGTTTCGGCGATACTGGAAGCCAGAGATGGAGGGATGAGAAGCGCTCCCTGATTTAGGATGATTAGCCGCAACACCCCACCGACGAGGGGCGACCCGAACAGGGCGACCAAGACGCTGATCCCGCCGGCGAACATGAACGACCAGCCCCACCATGTCAGCCAGTCCACAAGTTTGCGGACTGCGAACACGGCAATGCCAAATAGAAAGAACACAGGGATGAACGGCGTTAGCTTAATACCGGATCGGACCGTGTTCAATTTCCAGCGCGGGTCGTCGGGCGTGCCGCTCGCCGTGCCCGAAATGAAGGTCACTTCATTTGGGAATAAAGCCAGCATGCTTTGCATCTGTGACTGGACAAACGGCATCATTAATCCGAGCGCTTCCGGAGGTGGGTTGCAGAGCACGATCTGCCCACCGAGCAATCCCATGGCCATCTGGGTCAGTTGTTCGGTGGTACAGGGTGGCTGACGGCCCAAAACCTCGAGCACAACCTGCGTCCCTGAATCGCCGGCCAGGCGCGTTTTTACCGGCATCAGAGAGATGGTCGCCGAGTTCGTTTTGCCGTTCAGATAATCAAAGGTTGCATCCAGGGTGTTGTTTGCCAACCCCTTGAGTTCTTCAGGCGGCAGGAGCAGCACGATGGTGTTTTGCCAGTCCTCAGGAGTCAGCACCTGCAAAAAGGGGACAGTGCCCCCGTTTTCTGCAAGATAAGCTGTCAAGGAAGATGCCAGGATTGTAGGCATACGCTGATAGAGACCCTGGTTCTCGAATGCCTGTTTATAGGTTTCTGAAGAAAATGCTTTTCGTTCGATGTTGAATAAGAGTAAGACCAGGATACTGCTAATGACAAATAAGACGGCACAAATCGCCGCAAGCGTAATTCTCAGATAGTGCACTGTTAGGCTTCTCCCACAATATCAATATAGTCTTCCATTACCTTTTCACCGCTGGAAGCACCCAGCACGGAAAGCAATTCACTCGTCAACTGCGCCTTAAGCTCGGCATCCTTGCGGCTCCATGTGCGGCTCTTGATCTCCAGATAATGACCGAGCTGCGGCTCTTTCATTTGATCGAGGTTGACGAAGAACTCGGTGTCTTTGTACTGGATCAGCCAGCGCAGACGGTCCTTCTCGATTGCGATTTCAGACTTCGGTTTGAAGTATTCGCGATAGAAACGCAATGACTGCGAGGCTGGTGCAAGATAGCGGCTGCGTGACAGCAGAACTTGATCCTCGAATTTGCCCTCGCGTTTTACACCGAGCAATGTCAACCGGGTGCGGACATTCGTCACGGTGCCCTTGGCGTCGTCGATGAAGTCGTCTTCACGATAGCGCAAGCGTCCCTGGGATATATCGTCGAAGAAGAAATAGACATCATGTTCGCGATAATGCCGCTCACGGATGATGTCGATCTCGGGATGTTGCAGCGCCGCGATGATCGGCTCTGATTCTGTGATCTTGACCTTGACCTGCACCTCGAATGACTCCTGTTCCAGTGAGCCACCCAGCGCAATCAACTTCGACAACACAGACTGCTCGCGTTCGATCAGGAAGGCGTCGATCTTCCCGGCGATTTCCGCAGCCTGGGCAAGCAGTTCATCCTCTTTCAGCGTGAGCAATTGGTGAGCGCGCATCAGCCACTTGCCGTTGACCATCACGTCGCTCACGTCGGTTGACTTGCCGGCATAGACGATCTGGGCGTAGGCGTTATCGGCAGAGCGCTTGAAGGCTGGTGCATTGTGCAACGCTGAGACATCCACCAGGATCAGGTCGGCGCGTTTGCCTGCTTCAACGGAACCAGTCAGATGTCCGATGTGAAGCGCCTGCGCGCCGAGCCGCGTCGCCATCGTCAGCGCCCAGGAGGCGGGCAGGGAAGTCGGGTCATTGGTTACAGCTTTGGCAATGAATGCCGCGAGCCGCACTTCCTCGAACATGTCGAGATCGTTGTTCGAGGCGGGACCATCCGTGCCGATGCCCACGTTGAGTCCCGTTGCGAGCATCTTTACTACGGGTGCGAAGCCGGAGGCCAGTTTGAGATTCGACGAGGGATTATGTGACACACCCGCGCCCGCATGCAGGAGCGTGCGCATCTCCCCCGGATCCACATGGACGCAGTGCGCCGCGATCACTTTCGCCTCGAACAGTCCCTGTTTCTTCACGTAGGGAATTACCGGCATGCCGTGTTCATTGCGCATGTTCTCTACTTCGAAGGCGGTCTCCGCCAGATGGGTATGGAGTGGCACATCGAATTCTTTGGCAAGCTCAGCAGTGGCGTGCAGGATCTCAGCCGTGCAGGTGTAGGGCGCATGCGGCGAAACGGCCGGGACGATCAACGGGTGATCCTTCCAGCGTTGAATAAATTCACGTGCCATCTGCAGCGAGTCGTCGTACGAGGCGGCGTCGGGCGCCGGGAACTTCATCACAGTCTGCCCGCAGACCGCGCGCATGCCGGCATCGGCCGCGGCTCTGGCAACATGCTCTTCGAAGTAATACATGTCGTTGAACGTCGTTACCCCGCTGCGGATCTGCTCTGCACAGGCAAGCAGCGTTCCCAGACGAACGAACTCAGGCGAGACAAACTCGCGCTCGACCGGCATCATGTAACCCATCAGCCAGACATCCAGTCGCAGGTCATCCGCAAGTCCGCGCAGGAGAGTCATCGGCACATGGGTGTGGGCGTTGATGAGACCGGGCATGAGAACCTGGCCCTTACAATCCACGGTCTCCTGTGCGGAATACTCCTTTTTGAGCTCGTCTTCGCTCCCCACTGCGATGATCTTGTCCTCTTTCACTGCCACTGCGCCGGGGAAGTGTTGTGTGAACTTCTCATCCATGGTGAGGACGAGGGCGTTCGTGAAGAGGGTGTTGACTTCCTGGGTCATTCGTTCTCCTTTGACGTTTATCTTGTAGGGGCGACCCGCCAAGGTTGAGAACCAAGCGTTTCACTCCAAAAACAAATTCGGTGACTTGAAAGGGTCGCCCCTATCATTGTGGTCCAAAATTCAATAACACATTCAATATTTGCAAATTCTGGTCAAAATCCGTGTCGAAGTGATTTGTCAGCTCCAAATCGACAGCCGCAATGTCCATCGATACCGCATAATCTGCAAGTGTACCTGAATACGTACATCCTGTGTCAAGCGGCGGGAAGCGATAAGAACTCACTTCGGCGAGCGACTCCGCCAATCGGGTCGCGTTTTCATCCCACGGGAATCCACCAGGGAAGATGCCCAGCGCGGCGCTGTGATAGCTGACCAGTGCCTGGATGTCGTGACCGCTGATGAATTTCATTAGCGCCTGTGTTTCTGCTTCGGAACCTGGACTTGTTCCGCTCGATGTAGGCAGGTAGTTCCAACAGCCGCCGCGCTCCCAGTCGGCCAGCCAGTTTACCGGGAAGTTGCGATTTAAGTCTACGCCGTTGTAGTTAAGGCGTCCATATTTGTTGTGGGCGCGGGCTTCTCCATCCGGGTTTAGATTCGGAAGGATGTAAAGTGTCACATCCTCAGGAATTTCATGGAGATTCTGATTGAGGTGGCGGATCAACTGATTTGCCAGTGTAATCGTATTCCATTCATCGCCGCCATGAATTCCTGCAACGATCATGCGTTCATTTTCTCCGCTCCCGAAAGTGTACACCTCCAGTGGACTCCCTTCCACAGAATAACCGATAGTCTCGCGTTTCTGTTCGTTCAGGAGAACAAGTGGCGTTGGCGTTGAACTGACAGTGGGTGGCGCAGATATCAGACTTGGTCTGGCTGTGATGGTGAGAAGAACCGGAGTTCGGGTTGCTTGCTGACGGACCCTTGTCGGTTCCAGAGCGATCAAACGGGGCGAACGATCCGGGGTTGATGTAAGGGCAATTGATTGATGTGATTTAGAACGATCCGCAATCTGCAAAATAACCAGGACGGCAAGCATCATACATCCACCCATGAGAATCCCAATTACAAATAAAGCAGTGTGACTTTTTTTCAAGGCTGGAAATTCAGGAAAACCTTCAGTGCGGCGAGGTTCTTTTTAAAATCGGTGTTCCTGTGATCGCTCAATTCCATATCCACTGCCGCGCCGACGCCGTTTTCCACTGCCCAGTCGGCGAGCGTGCCTGTGTACTCACAGCCCGTATCGAGGGGTGGGTACGGATAATCCGTCACCTTTGCCAACTGCTTGGCCAATCGCTTTGACTCTTTTGTCCACGGAACGCCGCCGGGGAAAATGCCCAGCGCGGCACTGTGATAGCTAATCACTGCCTCGAAGTCATGACTGCGAATAAAACTCATGACCGTACGTGTCTCAGGTTCCGAGCCGGCGTACGCCCCTCCTGTTGTGGGGCGGTAGATCCAGCAGCCATCCCGATCCCAGTCCGCGACCCAGTTCTTGGTAGGGAAGTTGCGGTTCAGGTCCACGCCGTTGTTGTTGACGCGTCCATCCACTCCATCGTCGCGGGCTTCCCCGTCCGGGTTCATGTTGCGGATGATGTATAGCGTCACATCGGTCGGGATCACACCCGGGTTCTCATTAATGTGTGTGACGAGTTCATTTGCGAGTGCAATCGTGTTGCCTTCATACCCGCCGTGGATGCCTGCCACAATGAGATATTCCCTCTCCCCAACACCGAAGCGATAAGCTTCGATGGGGTGTCCACCAAACGAAAAGCCTATGATCGATGGCAACGGCCCGTCGAACAGCACAAACGGCGTAACCGTTTCGAAGACCGGCGGCGTATAGAATGGATTGGGCGTCAGCGTTGGCAGGTAATAACTTGTCGGCGGAAGTTTCTGTGTCGCGCCGGGTTGTGTCGCTGTCGCTGGTGCATCTGCCGCGGAAACTTGCAGACTTGTCTTATAAAGCACGGCAACAGCTAACAGGCACAGAATGACAGCTCCGTTCATCCCCCAGATCCAGTAGATCCATGCATGTGATGAACGCTTGCGGCGCGGCATCTAGTCACCCCCCGGGTCCGTGGCGCGGCGGCGTAGCCAGTCCAGGGCAAGGTTGACAGACCAGCGTGCCAGGCTGCGCGGGGGACCACCATAGGTGATGCGATGAGTCTTTTCGCCCTTCGGCGTGATCAATGCCATCTCGGCGGCGCGCTCCTCGAGATACATGGCCACACCAAGGGCGGCATCTGCATCCGCGTCAGCTCGGGCAGCGCGCAGGGCTGCCATAAGAGAATCGGGAGTCAGGTCTGGAACGGACACGGTGCGTGGGAGCTTGCGCGCCAGCAGCCCGTCGAGTCCCGATTCAACCCCGACCAGAGTCCAGCCGCGCTTTGCCACCGTGTTAAGGACGATATCCTCCAGCCGATCCTCATCCGCGCCGAAGACCACATCTCCAAGCCGCTCGCGGATTTTCTGCTCGATATCCGCGATCATCACATCTGCCTCGGCTTCGCTCTTTGCCTTTGCCGCGATGCGGATGTCCACTACGCCGGTGTGTGCAGCCAATCCCACCGTTGGATTGCTCAGTGTTTCAAGCTCGGCGATTTTCTCATCGATCATCCCTTCACCCAACCCTGCACAATGCAGGACGCGGATCTTGATGATCTCATCCAGGTTGAAGCGCTTTTGCAGATAGGGAATGACCGATTCATGCAGGATGTGTTCCATTTCGTTCGGAACGCCCGGCAATGAAGCGACCGCATTGTGTTCCGTTTCGACGATGAAGCACGGCGCGGTGCCCACCGGGTTGGGAATGGCAATCGCACCTTTCGGGATATACGCCTGTCGCTTTTGATTCTCGGAAGGCTTGCGCCCGTAACGAGAAATGACGGCGACGACTTGTTCCCATAGATCTTCACGGAATTCGAGTTCCACACCTGCCGCTTTCGCAACGGCTTCCCGCGTCGGGTCGTCTACGGTGGGACCCAGCCCGCCGGTGGTGATCACAATGTCGGCGCGTTCCATCGAATTGTGGATCGCCTCCGCAATCCGTTTGGTGTTGTCGCCGATGGTGGTCGTGCGATAAATGTTCACGCCCATGCCGCGCAACGTACGCGCGATGTAACGCGTGTTGGTATCGACAATTTCACCCAGTAATATTTCGGTTCCGATCGTAATAATTTCTGCTGAGGGCATTTATATCCAGATTCTTTTAGCCACAGAGCCCACAGAGAATTTGAGAAAAAGACTCTGGGGACTCTGTGCTCTCCCCCGGCACCGAACCACCGGGGTGGTGTGTGGCTTGTTTAAACCACATTGTACTCGGTGATCAAACGCTCTTCCTCGAAGCGCGCCAGATCGAGCATCGAGACATCCACGGTTGAGAATTTTCCATCCAGGATGTATTCGGTCATCAACTTACCGGCAACGGGTCCGTGCATAAAGCCGTGCCCCGAGAAGCCCGCGCAAATGCTAAACCCTTTGACCGGACTGCCGCCGAAGATCGGATGCGCATCCGGTGTCACTTCATATAAACCTGCCCAATGCGAAGCGCGGCTGGCGCGTTCGAGCAGCGGCATCCGTTCCATTGCAGCTTCGAAATTTTCCATTTCGAATTCTTCATCCACACTCTGGTCGAAGCCTGGCTTCTCGTTCTGGTTGCTCATGCCGATCAGCAAACCTTCGCCTTCACGATGGAAGTACAGCGACTGCGCAAAGTCGATCACGAACGGGAAGTCTTCGGGGATCTCCTTCAAGGCATCCGTCGTGAACATCTGCCGGCGGATGGGCAGGATTGGGATTTCCACTCCGGCCAGCTGACCGACCTGACCGGCCCAGGGCCCGGCCGTGTTCAAAACCGTGCGCGTCTGGATCGCGCCCTGAGTTGTTTCCACCGCTTCAATCTCATCGCCACTGACGCGGATGCCCGTCACCTCCGCCTGGGTGAGTGCTTTGACGCCCAGCTTCTGTGCCGCGCTGACGTAGCCCGCGACAACGCTGTTCGGGTCCGCCAGCCCATCCTTCGGATTCCATGTCCCGGCGATGGCATCCTCGAACTTCATCAGCGGCAAGCGGGCGCGGACTTCCTCTCCGTTCAATAGTTGCGTTTGCACGCCAAGACGATTTTGCAATTGGACATTGTGCCTGAAGGCACTGGCATCCTTTTCGTTTGTCGCCACAAGCAGATATCCACATTGGCGGTAGCTCACATCCTGTCCGAGCTCTTCCTGGAAGCACTCGATCATTGGCAGGCTTTCCAGTGAGAGCCTCACGTTGATCTCGGTGGAGAACTGGTAGCGGACGCCGCCCGCGCAGCGTCCTGTCGCGCCTGTGCCGAAGAACTCTTCCTTTTCGAGCAGAACGACGTTCTTGATCCCACACTTTGCGAGATGGTATGCCGCGCTGGCTCCCATCACGCCGCCCCCGATAATTACGATGTCAGCAGTCTTTGGGGTATCCATTTATCCTCTTTTGGAGTCGGGGAGCTTGCTCCCCACCGACAGCAAGCTGTCGAACTCCATAATTAAAATTCCACTTCCTGGCCGATGTTCATTTTACGTGCGTTGGTCAGCGCGATCTGTGCCGCCACGGCATCCTGCACGGCCACTCCCACCGACTTGAAGTAGGTGATCTCCTCATCCGATCCCCTGCCGGGGATTCGTCCCAACACGACCTCGCCAAGCTCGCCGCAAATATGGGACTCGTCAAACAAGCCCGCGCGCATGGGTTGGATGAGATCGCCTGCCTCCTCCAGCGACGCGGCACGTGAGTCAACGAAGATCTTTGCACGCTGTAGGGTCTCTGCCGGGACCTCCTGCATCTCCGGGGTATACGAACCGACCGCGGAAATGTGTGTTCCTGCTTTGATGTCTTTGTCAGCGAAGACAGGTTTTGTGGACGTCGTCGCTGTGCAGATGATATCCGCGTTTTCGACGGCTTCTTTGGCGCCTTGCGCCACGCGAATATCCTTGATCAGTGTTTTCATCTCTTCTGCGAAGGACTGCGCTTTGCCGGGATCTGCGTCGAAGACGAAAGCAGTCTCTATTTTCCGCGCGGCGCAGGCGGCTGTGAGTTGGGTGCGTCCCTGTGCACCCGCACCAAAGATTGCGACAATTTTACTGTCTTTGCGCGCGAGCAGGTCAATGGCTGCACCGCCAGCTGCGCCCGTGCGAATGGCGGTCAGGGAGCTGCCTTCGAGCAGCGCAATAGCGCGCCCGGTCTCCGGGTCGAAGACGAGCACAGCTGCCTGAATGTATGCAAGTCCGCGGGCCGGGTTGCCCGGGAACAGGGAGACGACTTTGATCGCCAGTGCCTGCTCGTCCGCGGATTGGACATAGGCTGGCATAAAGAGGCTGAGCGCTTCACTGCCCGGGATGGGGAGGCGCGTCCGGAGCGGGACAACAGCCCGCCCGTCGGAGAGAGCGGCGTAGGCATTCTTTATCGCCTCGATCGCTTCGTTCATCGGTAATGCTTTGCGGACATCTTCAGCGTTCATCAGCAACATATCGTCCTCGCTGTGTTACTCAGGATCACAACCTTCCGGCTTATTCCAGTGATCGGTAATGGCTGCCTCCGTGTTGGGCGGCCGGCAAGAGAGCCAGGGCTGATCGATCAGGTTCGCGGCCCGGAGTCCCTGCGAACAGGGATCATCCACTTCGGAAAGGATGAGCTCACCTTCCTCTAATTTCCAGGTGTAGACGCCGGCCTCCCAATTGCAGTAGGGATCGTTGAAAAGATAAAGTCGATCCCCGGAAACGGTGTAGGAGCCAAGACTGCGCCAGCCGTTCATCGTGTAATAAATTCGAAAGGTACCCTTACTAAGACTGAGCTTCCATAAACCGCCTTCCAGGGCATAATCCGGGCAACGCTTGCAGGGAAAGGGCGTGGCAAGCCGCGGATTGATCTTTACATACGTGGCATCCAGGACCGTTGGTTCCTCGGGAGGCAGAGGTGTGGTCCATGGAACAGGCGTGTGCTGGAACAATGCCTGCCATCCATCGGCGGGTGTTGTGGTGATGAATGGAGTTGGAGTTGCATCAGAATTGATGTTTGCTGGCTGGCAGGCCGATATTGCTAAAGTCAGGAACACAATAAAAATATTTATCTTTTTCATTTTTGGAACCAGTAATCCGGCGTATTAATAAACAAACGCGCAGAGGACATTCCAAATTGTACCTCTGCGCGCTTGAGATGAGTATGACAGTTTATTCCATGCCCAGATAAGCTTTTTGGATCATCTCATTCTTTTGCAGTTTTTCTGCTGCGTCATGCAGTACGATCTGTCCTGTTTGAAGTACATAGCCGCGGTTTGCGACCGAAAGTGCCATGAGCGCATTCTGTTCCACGAGCAGGATGGTAGTCCCTGCCGCATTGATGCGTTTGATGGTATCGAAGATGATCTCCACCAACACAGGCGCGAGTCCCATGGATGGTTCGTCCATGAGCAGAATGCTGGGGCGGGCCATCAAAGCACGACCGGTTGCCAGCATCTGCTGTTCCCCGCCAGAGAGTGTGCCCGCGAGCTGGGTGCGGCGTTCTTTTAGCCTGGGAAACAGGGAAAAAATACGTTCCATGTCTTCGGCAATTTCCTGTTTGTTTTCACGGCTGTATGCGCCCATATCTAGGTTTTCAGCCACGGTCAGGCGGGCAAAGATGCGCCGTCCTTCGGGAACCATCGACACACCCTTGAACACGATTTCATGAGGTTTGTAATGAGCCAGATCCTGACCTTCCAGGCGGATATGACCTTCGCGAGGTTTCATAATGCCTGTGATCGAGCGCAGTGTGGTGGATTTCCCCGCGCCATTCGCGCCGATCAGGGTAACAATCTCCCCTTTTTCAACAGTCAATGAAATGCCTTTTAGAGCATGGATATTGCCGTAATATGAATGAATGTTCTCGACTTCAAGCATTGCCATGATGGGTGCTCCTGTTTAGGCTGCCGCAGCAGAACTGGCTTCGTTTTGATTCAGCCCGCTGGCCGCGCCGCGTCCGAGGTAGGCTTCGATCACGCGCGGATTCTTCTGGATCTGCGCGGGAGTCCCTTCGGCGATCTTTTCGCCAAAGTCCAGCACGGTGATCAATTCCGAGATGCTCATTACCACGCGCATCTGGTGTTCGATGAGCAGGACCGTAATTTCTAGTTCATCGCGCAGGCGGCGAATAAAATGGACCATTTCCTGCGTTTCGCTCGGATTCATGCCCGCCGTCGGCTCATCCAGAAGCAGGAGTTTTGGTTTGCTGGCCAGCGCCCGGGCGATCTCGAGGCGGCGTTGTGCTCCGTAGGGCAGGTTCATCGCCATCATATCGCCCTGACCGCGCAGCCCGACGAATTGCAGCAAACGCTTGGCTTCCTCGACCGATGTCTTTTCCTCCTGCACCGTGCGCGGATCACGCAGGATACTGCCGATCAGTCCGGACTTGAGATGAGGGTGCATCCCTACCAGAATGTTTTCCACCGAAGTCATGTTCTTGAAGAGACGGATATTTTGATAGGTACGTGATACGCCCAAATGAGTAACTCGGTCTGGAGAAAGCCCGGTAATGTTTTTACCATCCAAAAGGATTTCGCCTTCTTCAGGAGTATAAAACCCTGTGACGCAATTGAAAAAAGTCGTCTTGCCCGCGCCGTTCGGCCCGATAACGCTATGGATCGCCTTTTCCTTGACTTCCAGATCGATCTTGCTAAGCGCGTTGAGACCGCCGAAACGCTTTGTGACTGCCTTTGCAACCAGAATGGCCATTTTATCTTCTCCTTGCTACTGTGTAGATTTCATGGCCGCTGCCTCAGCCTCTACCCGCGCTAAGGCTGCTTCTGCTGCCAGTTCTTCCTCGTGCAACTCCAGTCGTCGCCGGGCATCTGGCCACAGACCCTCCGGCCGGGTTAACATCATGACGACCAGCAGGGCGCCATAGACTAGATAACGAAATTCGGCAAATTCACGCAGGAGTTCCGGAGAGCCCATCAGGACGAGGGAGCCAACAAAGACACCGGGGATGCTGCCCATACCGCCAATGATGATCAGGCTTAGCACGTTGATGGAAACCAAAAAGTTCATACTGTGCGGATACACCGATTGCAGTTTGGCGGCAAAGATCGTTCCTGCGATTCCCGAGAAGAGGGCGCCAGTCGCGAAGGCCATCAGTTTATAGGCCACGTGATTGATGCCCATCGCTATGGCTACATCTTCATCCTCACGGATGGCCATCCAGGTGCGCCCAATACGGGAGTCTCTCAAGCGCCAGGCGATAAATGCCACAACGCCCACACCAATCAGGAATAAGTAATATAACTCCTGTTGGGTGTTTATCAGGAAGTTGCCAATGCGGGGCTGGGCGATCAACTGAATTCCCTGTGAACCGCCGAACCACGGTCGCAGCCAGTCGGAGAGAGCGAGCAAACGGACAATTTCACCGAATCCCAGGGTAACAATGGCCAGATAGTCGCCGCGCATTTTCAAGACAGGCAAACCAAGGATCACTCCGGATATCACACAGGCGATCATCGCAAAGGGAAGTGCCTGCCAGTAGGTCATTGGGTCGGCGTTCAACTCCGGGGAGGTGAGCACACCCATGGTATATGCGCCGATGGCGAAGAAAGCTACATAACCGAGGTCAAGCAATCCGGCGAAGCCGATCACGATGTTGAGACCTATTCCCATCAAGATATACATCATGACGGTATCCAGGATATCGCTGAAGAAGATACCCAGGATGGGAGGCAGCAATAGTAGCAGGACAATCACGCCGATCAACATCAACCAACGAGTAACAGGTCGCTGGTTCGATATCATCGTCCAGGTTTGAGTTGAGGTGCGTCTTTCTCTTCCACCGCGCCAGTAATATAAGCCTGCGATCAAAAGAAGCAGGATGACAGCTGCCACTGGCTTGAGACCACTGGCTGCAAACATGGACTTGACTGGTCCTGATAAGAATCCCCAACGTGAAGAGACCGTCAGGATAAGATCTCGCAAAAGGCCGATCAGAGCCACCCAGACCATCGCCTGGATGACTGCATTCCCAATGCGCTGCGGAAGTAGGAAAGCACCGCTTGCCAGTCCTCCCATGACCGTCGCGACCACCAGCAAGATCAGCAAGCCCGGTAGTAGCGCCTGTTCGAATGTGAGAATTCTATAAAGTTTAGGCGCGGAATTGATGAACATGCCCTGTAGGTCTGCATTGGTTCCGATAAGCACGAAAGCTACAAGAGCCACACCTCCTGCAAACCCTGCCAGCAGTCCGGAAAGGACCAATTTTTGAGCAGGTTGTGGAGATATGCGGCGAAGTGCCGAATAGGACATGATAAGGATGGGAACCAGGAAGATGACCTGTCCCATAGTGAAGACGCGGCTGACGATGAAACGCTCACTGAAACTTGTCACCATGCCGACTAGAGATAATAAGATTGCGATTCCGCCCCCGATCAAACCAGATTGAATTGCCTGTTTCCAGGGTGAAGAAGCCTGAGTCTGCATGTGCTGCCTCCTAGGCCTTTGCCTGTGTCAACCGTTCACCAAGGATACCGGTCGGGCGGAAGATCAAAATGAAAACCAGGATCGTAAAGGCGATCGCGTCTTTGAGCTGATAAGCAGCAGGGATCCCCAGTCCATCCAGGAACAGGCTGGGACCGACCGATTCAAGCAGACCCAGCACCATCGCCCCAAGGAATGCGCCAGGTACGTTTCCGATTCCTCCTAACACGGCCGCAGTGAAGGCTTTCAGCCCAGGGAAAAATCCCATGTAAAAGTGAGCCACCGGAAACAGGAGCAGATAGAGAATTCCGGCCAAACCCGCTGCAACACCGCCCAGCGCGAAAGTGGTGGCGATGGTCCGATCCACATCGATGCCCATCAGAGCCGCAGCCTCTTTATCTTCGGAGACGGAGCGCATGGCTCTTCCCATCTTTGTTTTTTGTACAATTGCATAGAGGATCAGCATCAGAATTACCGCCCCAAGGATGGCTGTAGCCTGCGTTTTGAAGACCCGGATGGTACCCAGCATGAAGAATCCCTTGAAAATCTCCATTTCGGGATAACCCTTCAGCCCGGAACCATACAAGCCTCGGAATGTGTACTGCAGGAAGAAGGATGCTCCGATGGCGGTGATCAACGGAACCAGACGAGGCGCATGGCGCAGGGGCCGGTAGGCAATGCGTTCAAGCAAGATAGCAATTAAGGCGGAGACACCAGCCGAAATTGCCAGCACAATCAGCAAACTAAGTAAGGGATATTGGTTCCACCAACCCAGTCTGATCAAAGCGTCAGCCGCAAAAGCCGCAGTGAATGGCCCGCTCATAAAAACTTCGCTATGAGCAAAGTTGATCATGCGCAAAATACCATAAACGAGGGTATACCCCAAAGCAATAAGTGCATAAACACCGCCCAATGCCAGACCTGTTATGGACAGGTCGATCCAGGTATCCAGATCATACTTTCCAAGGGCTAATGTTTTGGCTGAACCATAAACTACCATCACTGCAATGGCTAAACCAATTGTCCAAACAACGATATCGGTGGCGGTAATCCGCTGACGCCAAGTTCGTAGCATCGTGTACTCCTATGGTAGGCTTCTATGATGAGGGGCAAGACGCTACGCGCCCGCCCCTCATCATTATTTACTCTTACAACTCAGACGTCTTACGGCCAGATGCGCTCCGGCGGATATTCGCCAGCATGATATTCATAGACGGCAATCTTCGGATCTGCGCAGTCACCGGTTGGGGTGCAGGTCAGGTTACCGGTCAGTCCAGCGTAATCCTTGGTAGCGTACATGGCATCGCGTAATGCCTGGCGCGGAATATGCAGCGTGCCATCCTCATCTTGAACAGCGACTTTCTCAATTGCTGCAAAGATCATGTTGGCTGCATCGAAGGCATGGGCGTGGAAAATGCTAACGGGATCGTCAACGCCTGCCAGTTCCTTATATTTTGGCAGGAAGGTGGTCTTATAATCCGCGCTGAAGGCAGCCAGGTCAGGGCTGGAGACGAATGTTCCTTCGACTGCATCACCGGCACCCTCGGGTACATCAGGTGAGAACATGCCATCGGCGCCCATCAGATAGACGTTCTCCAGTCCGGGCACTTGCTTGGCCTGGTTAATGATCAGGCTGCCTGCCTTGACGAAGATCGGGTGATAGATGAATTCTGGTTCGCCCGCGGCGATACTGGTCAAGACGGACTTGAAGTCAGTGGCATTCGGATCAACAGCTTCTTGTGAGGTAATCTCACCGCCCAGTTCCTTGAACGTTTTGGCAAACACTGCCTGCAAGCTCTCAGCATACAGGGAACCATCATGGATGGTCGCGGCCTTTTTGACGCCCATCTTCTCGAAGGCAAAGCGTGCGGCAGCCGCACCCTGGACTTCATCGTTATGAGCGGTGCGCAGATAACCAGGATGATTATTGGGATCGCCCGCGCGGGTCAGATCTGGGGCAGTGTTGGATGCTGAAATGATGACAAAACCAGCCTGCGAAAGCAGTGGAACTGCAACTCGGGCGGCGCTGGAGCATGAGGTGCCGATCACCGCGACGATGGTGGGATCAGCCGCCAGCTTGGTGCCGGCCGCCTGACCGCCCTCGGCAGAGCAGCCTTCATCTTCACCGGTCAGTTGAACATCGTGACCGAGAACTTTTCCCTTGAGGGCGACCGCGACTTCAACGCCTGTGCGTGAGTCGATCCCGAGTGTTTCATCAGGGCCCGAGATGACCATGGCATACGCAATATGAATAGGTTCACCGGGCGCGACGTCTACACAACCGATCGCATCGGTGCATTCATATGCGGAAGCTGCAGGGCCACAGGCTGCAAGAAGCATGCCGACCATGACCAGCACTGCAAGTGAAGCGTAGGAACGCTTAAACATTCTTCCTCCTCCAAATAATTTGAGTATGAAACTTCCCCGCCCATCGGCGGGTTCGACGTTGTGAGCCGACAAGGCTGTCTAGGTCAACACCACCTCCTTTAGCTAGGATTTGTTCTTAGTCCATTAACAAAAAGCCGGAGAAAACCCTCCCCATGGATATGAGTTTCTCGCGGCTTCAAAATGGCATATTTAATAACACGGCGTCAAATTTTTAATAATTTGTCGTGAAGCTCAACCAATATACGTGAAATTTTGTAGTCGGTCAAGTGCTAAATTTCTGGAATTTTGGCTATTTGTCTCGGGGTTTATATAACAGTTGTTCGCGGATGCGCAAATCGGTATTGCGCATTTTCATGGCCAGGTCCGCCGCAAGATTATACATTAAACGATAGCCAAGCTGTGGATATGTATCACAGAGCATGATCAATTTATCGCGCTGAATGATCAGCAGGCGTGTATCGTTTTGGGATGCACAGGCAGATGCAGATCGTAATCCTTCGTCCACTAAAGCCACCTCGCCAAAGTTCTGTCCGCGGCGCAGGGTGGCAATGATCTTGTTTTCAGCCCCTGTATCGAAGGAACTTACCAGCGATGGATCTACAAAAATGTCCACCTCACCCTGGACAATGATATATAACTCTTTGCTGCTGCTGTTTTCCCGGAAGATCAGATCGTCCTTTTGAAAAATTCCTTCCTGACAAATGTTGGCTACCAGTTCCAGCTGGGTGGGGGTGAATTGATAAAAGATATCGCTTTGTTTGAGGAAGTTGACAATCGAAGCAGTAGACATGCAGGCCTCCAGGTTAATTGAGTGTAGCATAAACAAAGTTGGAGCGCAACGCCTCCCGCTACGGATAGGCTTGATCCA